>CACXFV010000010.1 GCA_902767015.1 uncultured Lachnospiraceae bacterium
AATTTTTCTCATCGATAACGCTCATGAATTGGCTGTCAGGTTCTGCCATGCAAAAGCATTGAAGGATACAACAGATACTATATTAATTTTGCTCAACAATCCTTCTATGCGTTTGGCAGACATGACTCTGAATGATAATATAGTCTTACGGTATGTATCTGCGGAAGAGTTTTTTTTGCTGGATAGATTATACCATATGTATGATTTTTCTGATAAGTTTTATATTATTTCGCGGGAAAACATGTATGGGAATATTTTTAATCTGGTTGATTGTGGGCTATTGACTGATGAACAGGCATATGAGGCTATATTAAAATGATGTGCAGGTGAAAAATGACTGTGGATAGTAACAACATGACGGCTATTGTGTTGTAATGAACAGAGAAAGTGTATTATTTTGAAATGAATTGTGATAGAATATAACAGTTGTGCAAAGTAAAAGTGAAATTTTGTGAAATGCATATGATTTTGTGAGTGTCAGTGGACCGGATTGTTACAATGGAATAGGGAGATAGTGATATGGAATGGCTTCATTATAGAGAAATGCAAACAAATTTACAAGCATTGATAGACATGAATATCCTTCAAGATAAGAAAATCTATCTTTTCGGACATTGTAATGCAACGGAAGAACTGGCGGACTTGCTGTTGAAATTCAATTATAAGATAGAGGCGATTCTGGATAACAGTAAGTCAAAACAGGGAAGTTCTTATAGAGAGATTCAGATTGTCTTGCCGGAGGCAGTTCTTGAGGAGGAGACAGACAAAGTCATCGTCTGTATAGTGGCGAGGGCATATGAAGCGATGCGGACACAATTGAGAAAATCAGGCTATAAAGGACGAATAGAAAAGCTGGTTGACTACAATACTTATGCAGAATATTCATTGTCTCATGATACCATTGAGCGAAAGTGCAAAAGAATAGAAAAAGGTATGGAGTTACTGCACACCTTACAGATACAATATAAAGATTGCTTTACAATATTGTGTCCCTTCGCAGCATTGGGGGATATTTATTTTGTGATGTCCTATCTGCCGTATTTTCTTGGAAACAGGAATATAGAAAGATGTGTGATTGGTGTAATAGGTAATGCGTCAGCACAGGTTGTGGGAATATTTGGAGATTATCATGTTGAAGTATATGGTCAGAACGATATGGATGCCATGATTCAGGCAGCTTTATATACAAAGGACAGCAGAACCTTTATTCCACATCAGGACAGACCATATATCATCAATTTATCAAAATCATTATATATAAAAAAAATAACATTAGATCAGATTTATTGCTGTGGAGTGTTTGGGCTGCCTGAGGGTACACAACCATATAAACCGGCTAAATTAAAGCAATACAAACATATTGATATGATAGAGCCGGGAAATTCAGTGATTTTTTCGCCCTACGCAAAATCAGTGGTACGGATTCACCAAAGTATTTGGAATGGAATGGTAGAGAGATATCGGACAAGAGGGTATAAATGCTATACGAATGTGGTGAATGATGAAATCCCGCTTCCAAACACCATACCGATTAGTCCATCTGTGGGAGAAGTTCAGTCGGTTGTTGAGAGAGCAGGTACTTTTATCGGCATCAGAAGTGGTCTGTGTGATGTGATTCGGGAGGCAGAGTGTGTAAAGGTTGCTTTTTATCCGGATTATTACTATGGTGACACACAGTGGAAAGCCCTCGATATGTATGAGCTGAAAGGTTGGAAAAATATTGTGATAGATGGTACTTTTGATGTAAATGAGATAGAGTTATAAGAGTGAAAGAAAAGGATGGTTTTAACGGAATGGAAAATACAGAAAATACTCAGTTGATTTTGTCAACATTGCCTAAGACCTGGATTTTTGATTTAGACGGAACGATATTGAAGCATAATGGGTATAAAATTGATGGGGAAGATACGTTGCTTGATGGTGCGAAGGAGTATATTGATGCCATTCCAAAGGAAGATAAAATTATATTTTTGACATCGAGGACGAAGGACTATCAGGCAAAGACAGTACTTTTTTTGGAACAGCATTGTATCAGGTTTGATGAGATTCTTTTTGAAATGCCGATGGGTGAGAGGATTGTGATAAATGACAGAAAACCATCCGGAATTGATATGGCTGTAGCTGTCAATATTGACAGGAATATATTTAAAGTACCGCAGGTTGTGAGAGAAAAGTAGATAAATCGGGAGATTGCTTAATGTCAGAGTTGAAGTTTTTGGATAGTTATTTTGAAGATGAGGTAAGGGACGGTTTTTTTGTTCCTTCTGAGATGAAAAGAGCATGGGCAGCTGAAATGGAGGTTCTCAGTGAAGTAGACAGGGTGTGCAGAAAGCATAACATTCAGTACTTTGCTGATTGGGGGACACTTTTAGCGGCGGTGCGCCATGAGGGTTATATCCCGTGGGATGATGATTTGGATATTGTCATGAAACGGAAGGATTATGAGCGGTTTATGAAAATTGCGGGTAAGGAGCTGCCGGATGGCTTTTCTGCCTACAATTTTCACAATCATGATGATTTTTGGCTATTTCTTGGCAGAGTGGTAGGCAAGCAGAGAATCTGTTTTGAAGAAGAGCATTTACAAAGATTTCATCAGTTCCCATATATAGCCGGCGTGGATATTTTTGTTCTTGACTATGTATGCAGAGATGAAGAGAGGGAACAGGAACGTAATAAGTTGGCGATGTCTGTTCTTGCGGTGGCAGATGGAATAGGTGAGAACCAATATGAAAGAAGTCATATTGATCTTTTACTCAGCAAGGTGGAAAATGAAGTACATGTAAAGATTAATCATCAGCTTGACAGAGATACCTTAAGGCGTGAACTTTATGGTGTTGTAGAACAGCTTTTTGCAAAATTTTCCGAGGATGAGGCGGATGAACTCACACAGTTGTATCCGTTCGGATTGAAGAATAAAGAATTTCGTTTTCCAAAGGAATGTTATGAGCGGGCAGTGAGAATTCCATATGAAAATATGACAGTTCCGGTGCCGGAATTGTATGAAAAAGTGCTGATAAGGCGTTATGGAGAATATATGAATCTGGTGCGCAATGTTGGCGGACATGATTATCCGTTTTTTTCATTACAGCATAAACAGCTGCAGAGTGTATTGGATTTTGAATTGCCGAAATATAAGTTTGAAAGTAAACTTTTAAATCTGCGTATTGGTGGCAGTATCTCAGGTGAACAAATACCATGTAGTTGCACTGACGATATGCAGGGAAAGGAATCTTTTAAGTCTGTTGTTTCGCAATACTGTGATGCAATTAAAGAAGAAGCAGGAACAATAATATCATTATCAGATTTGCAGCAAGAGGACAAGGTTGAAGAATTGCAGGCGTCATGTGAAGAAATGCAGCAATTGGCAATTGATTTGGGAGGTTTTATAGAGCAGTTTAGAGGGGAGGGCTTTATTACAGTCAGCTATTTGGAAGAACTTTGTAATGCCATTTATACTGTTTTTGAATCGCAGGGGGAAAAAGACAGTGTAGCGCATATGGCGGATGTCTGCAGTCAGGTGTGCGAGAGTGCAATATCAGATATTATTTCCAGAAAGGAAGTTGTTTTCCTGCCGGATCATCCGAAACACTGGGGAGGCTTTGAGGACATATATAGAGCAGCGCAAAAGGACTCGTTCACTGATGTTTATGTAGTACCCATTCCTTATTATTATAAAAATTATGATGGAAGTGTTCATGATATGCAGTACCACATTGAAGATTATCCTGACGATGTGAAGATTACTTCTTATGAAGAGTATGAATTTGAACTGTGCCGACCGGATACTATCTTTATACAAAATCCTTATGATGAGTGGAATGTTGCATTGACGGTGCCGGATTTTTTTTACAGCAGAAATCTGCTTCGGTTTACTGACCAATTAGTTTATGTTCCGTGGTTTCGGTTAGAAGAATTTACTCCGGATAATTTTAGGGAATATTATAACATGAAGTATTATTGTACGGTGCCGGGGGTGGTAAATGCAGATAAAGTAATTGTCCAGTCAGATAATATGCGAACAAATTATATTGAAAAGCTGACAAAATGGTCAGGTGAGCGGGCAAGAGCAGTTTGGGAAGAAAAAATTGTAAGTGCTGAAAGCATTGGCGAGCAGGAAGAGAAGAAAGATAGTGATGGCATACAGCAATACTCAGATGAGAATCAAAAAGAAGAGAATGACAATCCTGTTTCACGAAAAAGTATTGTTTTTTATATACAATTGAGCTCATTTTTAGAATATAAGGAAAAAATGATAGAAAAGCTGCAGTATATTTTTGATATATTTAAAGAGAGTGAGGTTTCCGGTATCTGGGTGATGGATGTAAATGCAGAAAGGGATTTGGAAAGAATAGAGCCTGAGATTTACTGTGAATACCTGAAGAAAAAAGAGTATTATGAAAAATATGTCGGGAGTTTTGTGCTGCGTTCAGAGATAAATTCGTGTAAGGAATTGGTAGAGAAGGCAGATGCTTATTATGGGGACAGAGGAAGAATAGCACTTGATTTTATGGAGGCGAAGAAGCCTGTTATGATACAGGATGTCAGTATCGTGTAGAGTAGGATGTATTGATAGGAGGATGTATTGATACGAGGCAGGCTTGTTGTAAAATAAAACCGGTATATTAGTTCAGAAGCTGCACATCCAACGGTGACGGCGGTTTTCTTTGTGGCTTCCATCTTCTCAGAAAGGCGGTATACATATATGAATTTTGAATTAACAGCATCAATGATGTGCGCGAATTTCGGACATCTTGAAGACGAGGTAAGGAATCTTGAGGCAGGAGGAATTGATTCCTTTCATATTGATATTATGGATGGAAGATATGTGCCCAATTTTGCAATGTCTTTAAATGATATGGCATATATTGCCAGTGCTACCAAAAAGCCGCTGGATGTGCATCTGATGATTGAGCATCCGAGTAATCATATTAATGTTTTTTTAAACAGGCTTAGAAGGGGAGATACGATTTATATTCATCCGGAGGCGGAATATCATCCGTCTACCACACTTCAGGAGATTATTAATGCGGGAATGATTCCGGGGATTGCAATCAATCCGGGAACTAGTGTGGAGACAATCATAGAGATGCTTCAGATTGTGAAAAAGGTACTGGTCATGTCGGTGAATCCGGGAAATGCAGGTCAGATGTATCTTCCTTATGTGGGAAAGAAGATTGATAAACTCTTAAAGATTAAGGATGAAATGGGAGTTGATATTTACTGGGATGGAGCCTGCAGTGCGGACAAGATAGTGGAATTTGCACCGAAGGGTGTGAAAGGATTTGTGTTGGGAACTACCCTTCTTTTTGGAAAGGGAAAACCATATGGGGAGATATTGGGGGCAATACGCAATCTTGAATTTTAGGAGATTTGTTTTTTGTGCAGGAGGGATATCATGAACATAGCGCTGGTGCTGGCGGGTGGAAGTGGAAGCAGAGTAGGGGTCAGCTGTCCCAAACAATATCTGAGAGTGAAGGACAAGCTTGTGATTTCGTACTGTCTTGAAACGCTTCACAAGGCAAAAGAAGTTGATACTATATGGATTGTTGCTGACGAAAAATGGAGAAGTACGATTTTAGGGGCTGTAGATACAGATAAAATAAGAGGATTTTCTGTACCGGGTAAGACACGTCAGTTGTCAGTCTGCCATGGTCTTGGGGATATACAAGCATATATTATGGGTAGGGACAGACGGAGTAAAGACAACATAAAGAGCGGAAAGAAGCATACGGTATTGATTCATGATGCGGCGCGCCCGTTATTGACCTTAGAAATGATTGGACGATGCTATGAAGGCTTGGCAGGGCATGAAGGTGTGATGCCGGTTTTGCCGATGAAGGATACGGTTTATTTTAGTAATGATGGACATAGCGTGTCATCACTTTTGAATAGAAGTCAGCTATATGCGGGACAAGCTCCGGAATTATTTGATTTTGAAAAATATTATGCTGTCTGCCGGGGGCTGACACAGGAGCAGTTACTTCAAATAAATGGTTCGACAGAACCGGCAGTGCTGGCCGGTATGGATATCGTGATGATACCGGGGGATGAGAATAATTTTAAGATTACAACAATGGAGGATTTGGAGAGATTTAGACAATTAATGAATAGGGATTACTAAGAGAACAAGGATTATAGTCCTTCGTGCCGCAAATAAGTTGTCAGATGATGAGGATATGTCTGTTGTGGAGGAGGAATCATATGCATATTATAGGCGTGCGTTGGAAACTGGAGAGCATATTGCATATTTGGTGTATGATAACGGAAAGTTTATCGGAGCGGGCGGTGTAAGCTTTTTTCAGGTTATGCCCACATATCATAATCCTACTGGTAAAAAGGCTTATATTATGAATATGTATACAGCACCGGAATATAGAAGACAGGGAATTGCAATTCACACA
>CACXFV010000011.1 GCA_902767015.1 uncultured Lachnospiraceae bacterium
GCAAATGAGGGTTAGAATGGTCTGTACGTCCATGATTTGTATAATCAACTCTATATTTTTGCCCTCCAACTTTATCATAAATAAATTTAGGCTCTTTTCCGGACTTCCCACAGCTTCAAGCGCTATGTTATCACCATACCTTTCCCAGTCCTCATCCGTATAAGCCTCTAATTTCAAAATACCGCTTTTCTTTTCCTCCTCAAAATCCTCGTTTTTATGAGTGACATATCCTATCCTGTTCCAATACACAGAATCCTTCGTCTTTTTCACCTCAACCACAATTACGATACACGAAAAATCCAAGTCTTCCTCACACAGCAGCAACGGAACCACAGCCGACTCCATTTGCACGACCTTCCACACAAACCGCACATCCCCTGCATAATCAAGCTCCATACTCCATGCAGGACACAGGTTAAAAAAATTTTCAGGGATAGAATCCAACGATTTATCCCTGAAATCTGCCGCCCATACATCTAAATATTCGGGTAATACCCTCCCATCAATAAACCACATATTCTGCGAATATCCGTACGAAGTCTGCAAATGATGTATCTCTATGCTGTTCATATTTTTATCCCTTCTCTCTCCAACCTCAAAGCATCAATGAAAAGATATGAGTAATTGATATCTCTTCATATAATAATCCGTACCGTTTCTTTCATCAAACTTTTGTGCAATGGAACGTGCAATGTTATTATAATAATCAATCAACTTCTTAACATCATATGTATCATCCTCCTGATAGAGTGCAAATTTCTTATTTATCTTCATATGATATGGTTTCGTGTCATCTATCTGTTTAAACAGATTAACGGCAGCCGCCGAAAATTCAAAATGGCTCTCTGAACAATGTATTCCTTCCAAATAATCATAATTCTTTTTAAACAGATTCAATGCCTTCCTTTTGTTGCACAATACATATCCCATAATAACAATGCCCATATCTTCCTCAAGAATACCTTTATCATATATTACCTGTTTTACCAAATCGCAATATCTCTCCAGTTCATCAAGATTTACGACTCCATTCTTATTAAAAATATCGCTTTCGCTTCCATTCCTGTCTTTATTTTTTGTATTTTCTTCGTCAGCATCACGGACAGTCTTTACCCCTGAACATATCTGATTAATATCAAATTTGATAAAGTACACATAGGTTCCCCATGGGACATTGGTGCAGCTTAACTTTCCATTTAGTATATCCCTTGCACTTGCCTCTGCCTTTTCTATCTAATGTGTAAAGAGATAATAACTAACCTCTCTGTTTTGTTCACATGCCTTACAATCACTTATGCTGTCACGCGGAGTTTTCAAAAACATTTGAAATTCCTTCTCCGCAATCTCTTTATCAATATATCTGTAAAATGAGCTTTTGTGTGCATGGTATGCCCTAAGTGAATATCCGTTTTCAAGACAACGTCTCTTAAAATCTTCAGCCATTGCTTCAAATTGTTCTCTTGAAACCTGATAATAATCAACTGCCGTTGAAAGCACCCATTTATAGTTCCATATTATGTCATACAGATATACATCATACGACTCTACAACTATATGTCCATCATATAATTGTAGCACCTCCGGCATTAATAAGAGCACCTGTAAATCGTCTCCATAAAAGCAACACTCCTCCATCAATTCCAGACGGAATTTCATTTTATCATCGTAATCTCCTATTCGGTCTGCCTCCTTAATGGCACTCTTAAGCATCTCCGTTCTAACTGTTCCATGCTCCATCTCCTTAATATCCTTCCATAGCCCATTAAGCTCATTCATCTGTAACTTCCTCCAATCATGCCGATTTTAGATTATCTCAAAACAATATATAATAACTATAATATATGCCATTTATTATATAGTACAATAGCATCAAAAATGCATCAAGAGGAAATTTCATCTTCCGTCAATTCCACATTGATTTCATGATAATGTATCTGAACCAATGTCATTTAGATAAGCCGTACAGAGCCTGTGCCTGACTGCCGGCAGCCTGCCCGGTATATTTATTCAATATACCCCTTAAGCTTAAGAAGTGACTTGATATGCGCCACGCACCCCTCAATTCCCATTCTCTCACTGTTGAGTGTCATGTCATAATTTACCGGGTTTGTCCAATAATTGCCGTTGGTATAGTATTCATAATAATCTGCCCGGAACTTATCCGTCTCGGCAATCGTTTTGTTCGCTGTCGCCTCGTCACATTTCATATTTCGCATTGTGCGCTCAACACAAAATTGTCTCGGTGCCTCAATATATATGCTTATGACATCAGAATGATCCTTTAGCACATAGTCCGCACACTTTCCGACAATCACACAGGATTCCTCAGAATCCGCAAGCTCTTCTATAATCTTGCTCTGGCTCTCAAAAAGCTCATCATCTGAAACAAAATCTTTTCTTGCAAGATATGTAGTACTCTTTGTCCTGTTCATGCCGCCGAGAAGTGCCGCAATTCCCTTCTGCTTATGCATGAGCTTTTCATTTCCTTTGATAAACCGCTCCTCAGGAACACCGCTCATCTGCGATGCCAATGTAAGTATACGGTTTTCATAACAGTGGATTCCCAAATCCTTCGCCAGCCTTGAGGCAATTTCCTTGCCCCCTGTACCGAAGCCTCTTGCAAATGTCACCACAAATTTTTTCTTAATCTTGTTAGTAATCTTTGTTGTGTCTACCGCCTCTTTTTTATGACTGTCATTCTCACCGGTCTTTTCAGCGATAAATCTGCTCAAAAACTCTCTTGTTCTCTCGTTAGAATTGTTGATGTTAAACATGTTTGTCGGTGCATCGTCCTGTGCGATAAGTCCTTTATCCATAAATATGGTTCTTGTAGAGACATCTCTTGCAAATGCCATCTCATGGGTTACGATAATCATCGTCAGACCTGACTCGGCAAGCTCCTTCATTACATTTAATACCTCGCCTACCATTTCCGGATCAAGGGCGGAGGTCGGCTCATCAAACAGCAATACGTCAGGATTCATGCACAGCGCTCTGGCTATCGCAACTCTCTGCTTCTGTCCGCCCGAAAGCTGCGCCGGTCTTGCATTGATATACTGTGCCATTCCCACTGCCTTTAAATGTTTGATTGCCCTCTCATACACCTCTTCCTTTGATATGTGAAGAACCTTTCTTGCTCCGAGTGTACAATTCTGCAAAACCGTTTTATTATTAAAAAGGTTGAAAGACTGAAAGACCATTCCTACCTTTGAGCGATAATCATTTATCTGCTTCTGATTGTCACTGATTTCCTTGCCGCGATAATAGATTTTTCCGCACGACTGTGTCTCAAGCTTGTTGATGCAGCGAAGAAGTGTTGATTTACCTGAGCCTGACGAGCCTATGATGCAGATTACCTCGCCCTCCCTCACTTCAAAATCTATTTTTTTCAAGACCTCATGGTCACCAAACGATTTTCCTAAGTTATCTACTTTTATTACAACTTCTTTATTAGCCATAGCAATACCTCCTACTGATTATCCTCTGCAAATTCAACCGCAAGTGCATAATCCTTCCTTCCTGCCATCTTCTTTTCCAACAGTAAAAACAGTCGGTTGAAAATGAAACATAGTACAAAATAGATAACAGCAATGACAAGATATGACTCAAAATATTTGTAATATGTACCACCTGCTGTCTTTGCCATAAGGAACAGCTCTGAAACACCTATAACATTAAGCACAGATGTCATCTTCAGATTTGTGAGGAAGGTATTTGCCATTTCAGGGATTACATTTTTAAATGCCTGTGGAAGTATAATATACAGCATTGTCTTAAATGGCGACATACCTATCGCATAGGCTCCCTCACGCTGTCCAAGCTCAATGGAATTGATACCTGCCCGGACGGTTTCTGCCATATATGCCCCTGTATTTAACAGCGTTATCAGGATACCCGCGTCAATCGGCTGCATATTGACATCAAATCCGGTTTTAAGTCCATAATACACAACCATTGCCTGAACTATCATAGGTGTATCTCTGAATATCTCTACATAAACCGTAAGAATAATTTTTAAAATGACCATTAGTATTTTCTTTATCATATTATCGCCTTTATTAATTTTGGCATCCTGAATAATGCCTGTCGCATACCCCAGAATAAATCCAAATATGGTTCCTATTACGGCAATATATAATGTTGTCCACATTCCCTGAATAAAAAGATTTGAATACTTTCTGGCAAGGAATACTGTCCATTCAATTGCTGTCGTTGGTGTGTCAAAATTCATATCAATCAACCTTTCACTTATACATACTGCTCAAATTATTCTGCTGCCGGCTGTAATTTTACGGCTTCACTCATCATCGCATCCATTTTGTCCTTGTTAGACTCATTCCACTCAAGCTTATCAAGCACTCCCTGAATTGTCTTCTGAAGCTTTTCATCACCTGTACGAACTGCTATACACACATTTACGGAAGAACCTGAGTCAAGGTCTTCTATGTCAAGAATTGATAAGTCCGGATTTGTGAGTAACGCTGACTCTGCTGTCGGCTTATCAAGAAGCGCTCCGTCTGCCACATCATTCGATACTGCCATAAATGCCTCTGAAGTCGTCTCATAGAATGCAGCCTCTTTCGCATCAGGAATCTGTGGTATCAGATTGATATATGCCGTACCAAGCTGGGTTGTCACTGAAATATTTTTGCCCTTGAAATCATCAAGCTTTGTAAGTCCGTCATACTTTCCGCCCTTCTTAACTGTCAAACAGAGGTCTCTGAAATAGTACTCACTTGTAAAGTCATATGCTGCCTCTCTTTCCTCTGACCAGCTCATTCCCGCGATAATACAGTCGTAATCGCCTGCGTCCATTGAGATACCTATTGAATCCCATTCAACCTTGTGAATCTCAAGATCCCAGCCAAGCTCGTCCGCAATCATTTTCGCCATCATTACATCATAGCCGTAACAGTAAAGGTTTGTTCCATAAATCGGAACTGCCTCATCACCATTTGCTAATTCTTTAGATTCCTGCGTCCAGTTAAACGGTGCATAGGCACATTCCATTCCAACTCTCAAAACCTTTTTCTCATCATAATCCACATTTGTTTTTGATGAGGAATCACTTTTTCCACAGCCTGTAAATAATCCGACTGCCATTGTTGCACATAACACTGAACATAATACCTTTTTTAACAATCTCTTTCTCATAATATACCTCTTTTCTGCGCCGCTTTGTTTGTCGTGTCGGGGTTATGATTGCAGCGCTCACATAAGCCCTGTCTCTTGCTCCTGCAAAAATTTTCAAAAGCTCTCTGCCTCTGCAAAATCTCTGCATACTTCCTGTGCCGCCAAAAAATTGGCGCCTGAAAAATAAATATTTTCCAAACGCCATTGCTTGTCGGTTATGTAACATTAACCATTCAAAAGGTATCTTCCTCTTTTGAATAATTTTAAAAAAATATAGACAGGAGATTTTTGATTGACCTCTCTGTCTACATCTGAGAGTATAATCAACGATATCTCATTTGTCAATAATCCAAATTTAACTTTGTAAGAATTTCCATTTTTCAAAAAAATATTCTTTGATATTTTGAAATTTTTTACAATCTACGTATTTTTAAATGTCATTACCGCAACTGCCTCCACAGGGATAAGGATAAACAAAAAGCCCGCTATATCTATTGCGTTAAACCTTGAAAGCCCTAAGACGGCGGCTGCCAATGCACAAAAAACCGGCTCCACCGTCACAAACAGACTTGCCCTCACACTCCCTAATTTTTTTACCCCAATATTATATGTTATCAGGGGTATCATACACCCGAAAAGAGTTATCAATATGGTCAGCACCACTAATTCAGGGGTTATCTCTATTGTCTTGTGATAGCATCCTGTTCCCTTAAGTATAACAAGGCTGCCAAAAAACATTGCCATTCCAAGCAGCCCTGCCGCATCATATTCTTCATACAGTTTTTTTGGATAAACCGTATACACCACAAAAGCAAGTGATGACAAAATCCCCCAGAAAAGGGCCCCCTTCGTTATCTGCAAAGTATAGGGATTTCCATGCGTGGCAATCAGATATACTCCGTTAAACGCCGATGCAACTGCCACAGCCTCATATAACTTAGGCAGCCTTCTCTTTTCAAATGACGTATATATCAACACAAATACAGGATATGTATACTGAAGCACTGTGGCTGTCGCTGCATTTGACATTTCAATGGCTTTTGAGTACGAAAACTGTAGCATCATGACACTAAACATGTATATGAAAAAACGGCAAACATCTTTTCCGCTCTTTAATATCCGAAAAACATCTTTGCCCGTTTTACAAATTTTA
>CACXFV010000012.1 GCA_902767015.1 uncultured Lachnospiraceae bacterium
ATATTTTTAAAGTTTTTAGGCATAAAAAACAGTGGCTCTCTATGACAGAAAACCACTGAAATGATGCTTAACTGAATGGCATTGTTTTTTTGTTATTGTAAAAGAATATTTTTATATTTGTTTACTTGATACAGGCAATATCATTTTAAAGCTTGAAATGACATTCCGGTAGTTTTGAGAGGCAGCGCAATGAGCTTTATTGAAAAGGAATTCTGTAAACATGAGTTGTTATTGTAACAATATTTTGCTATAATTAAGTGAAATTTATTGATGACACCAAAACTAATGCCAAGAGAATTTGTCATTTGGTAAAGGGGCTGGCAGATATTAAATTGTTGACATGCTGCAAGATGGTTATGGGTATGATGGAATCATCCGGAAGCTGCAAAGATGTGCACTTGACTGGGTTGAAAAAATCAGGAGATAATCATATGTGGAATATAGAAGATAACAGCAATCCGATGCAGGAGGCATAAAGATGAACAGTAAGATTCTTCATTTTGTACAAAAAACAGTAGTTAAAAAGATTAAGAGTAAGACAAAAAGAAAAGCTAAGAAAAAAATCAAAAGCGAAGTCAAGAAAGATATCAGCGCAAAGATAAAGCAAAATATTGACTATACACTTTATCTGTGTACTGACCGTGTACTGATGAGTTCAGCCACTGTGGAAGAGTCAGTGGAAAAGGCGATTAAAGGTGGTGTTACCATTGTCCAGCTGCGGGAGAAGGATTGTTCTTCCAAAAAGTTTTATGAGACTGCTTTGAGTGTAAAAAAAATTACAGATCAATATAATGTACCACTGATTATTAATGACAGGGTGGATATTGCCATGGCATCAGGGGCAGCAGGAGTACATATCGGTCAGAGTGACCTACCCGTGAAGGTGGTTAGAAAACTGATAGGATATGATAAGATGATTGGTGTGTCAGTAGCGAATGTGGAGGAGGCAGTAAAAGCGTGTGATGAAGGAGCAGATTATCTGGGAGTCGGTGCTATGTATGCTACCGATACCAAGAAAAATACCAGACCGGTATCAATGGAAGAATTGATGCGGATACGGGAAACGGTGGATATTCCCATTGTAGTAATTGGTGGAATTAACAAGAATACGCTCCTTAATTTTAAAAACAAGGGGATTAATGGACTGGCGGTGATTTCCGCAATTGTGGCACAGGAGGATATAGAGGGAGCGGCCAGAGAGATGTATATAGCTTTCACAGACAGAGAGCCAAACCAGAACAAGAATGTGAAGAAAATTGAACCGATAAAGGTACGTTTTTAAAAATATTTCGGTTATATTGTGAAGATTATTCAGTATGAGATGGACTATCCGGAAGAAATTATCATTTGGCTTTCAACTTTGGTATCCAATTAAGGCAGTTTATGTGGACAACGTTGTCTTGCTGATTGACGGGGATAATTTTTTGTGGTAAACTATTAGCAGGAATCACTTGCTATATAAAATGATATGTATCATGATATATGACTGGAAGTGATAATATGCTCGGATTTATTTTTAAGAAAATGATACGTGGAGGAGAAGAGAATGAAAAATTTCAAAACGAGAACAAAACTTTTACTCATGAGTCTGATTCCCTTGTTGATTACGGGAATCGTGATAACGCTGTATACTTCCGAAGTGGCAATTAATAATTCTGTTGATAGCGCTGAACAACTTAACAAGTCAAAGATACAGATTATTGAAAACGGATTAACGGATATTGTCTGGAGAGATGTGTACATACTTGAAAGTATGGCGGTATCGCCGACTGTTGTAGGCTATCTTAAATATGGTACTGCAGCGGGAATCGCGGATGAACAGGTACTCACCTATATGAAGACTTTAGATATGATTATTGGTGACGATGGTGCGACTATAATCAGCAATTCAGATGGTATGCAGATTTTCAGAACAGTAGGTGAATGTGTAAATATATCAGACAGAGAGTATTTTCAGGAAGCGATGGCAGGCAGGGTATGTGTATCAGATGTCATCGTCAGTCGTTCCACAAACACAAGGATGTCTTGTATTGCTGTGCCGATATTTGATACAGATGGTAAGACTGTCCTGGGGGTTGCACAGCATAACATTGATATGACTGTTTATCACGATTTTCTTATTAGTAATCTTGACAAAGATATCAAGCATTATATTATTACAGATGCTTCCGGTATGGTAGCGGCGCGTTCGGATTACGAAATTACAGAGGAGGAAGATCACTCAAGTGACAGATTTATGACTTCTCAAAAAGATCTTGATACTTATACGTCAGATGCAGGAAAATATACGGCAATGATTTCATACAAACGGGTGCCTTTGACCGGCTGGTGTGTTGTTTGTGTAAGAGATTATGATGCTATTAAGGCGGATGCGAAGAAATCACAGGTATTAAGTGTCATTCTTACATTGGTGATGTTCGTGATAAGCGGTCTCGCTACAGTAATAGTTTCTAAGAGACTTATTAAACCTATCAAGGCGATTGATAAAGCGGTAACAGACCTGTCAGAGGGTGATTTCCATACAATCGAAGGCTATGAAGATAGAAATGATGAATTTGGACATATTGTTAGGAATACCAATTCTATGACACGAAAGGTAAAAGAGGTTATATGTGATGTTAAAAAGGCTGTAGACATAGTAGGAAATTCCTCTACAGAGCTTGCCAGAACGGCTGACCAGATTTCTGATACCGCTGATAGTGTATCAGAAGCTGTTCAGGAGATTGCCAAGGGGGCAACTGAGCAGGCTGACAATATACAGGATGCTGCGGAGCATATGGGACATTTGTCAGAAAGTGTACAAAGTGTTTCGGACCATGCGGGAAGTCTTTCAGAGACAGCAGAAAATATGGATCAGGAAGGCAACGCATCTGCTAAGCAGGTTGCCAAGTTGTCGGATAGTATGAAGCAGATGAAAAATGCCATGGATGAAATAAATGATGGTATCAGGACAACCGGACAGGCAGTGGCTGCTATCAATACAATGTTAGACAGTATTACTTCGATTGCTTCACAGACAAGTTTATTAGCGCTCAATGCTTCTATTGAGGCAGCACGTGCAGGAGATGCGGGTAGAGGATTTGCGGTTGTCGCGGAGGAAATAGGAGATTTTGCGACTGAATCGGCAAAAGCTGCAGAACAGATTCACAAGGAGATGCGGAATCTGATTGAAGCATCAGATAACTCAACAAAGATTTCTGTTAATGTGGAACAGATTACACAACAGGTTGAAGAGATTATCAATGAGACCGTGACCATAGTAGATCAGTTGATTGACGGTGTCAGGGATACTTCGGATGGTGTGTCAAATATATCAAGACTTGCACAGGATTGTGCTGCATCAAAGGTAGTTATTACAGATGCGATGCAGGCTCTTGCAGCGATATCTCAGGAAAATGCGGCAGCGACAGAAGAAACATCTGCTTCTATGGAAGAGTTAAATGCTACAGTTAATTTACTGGCGAGATCGGCAGATGAACTTAATGAGTTGTCTTCTACATTAAATCAGAAATTGAATTTCTTTAAAGTTTAAAGTTTAAAAATATTTCATTATAATAAAAACAGATATGAGAGATTGTAACAAGTCTTCCATATCTGTTTTATTTCCTGATATTTAAGCTATGGCGCCCTGATTTTTTTCAATAAACGTCACAAATTCATCTTTGGCGACCGGCTTAGAGAAATAATATCCCTGAATGTAATCTACACCCAGCTTTTCCAGGGCTTCAAGCTGATAGGATTCTTCTACACCTTCGGCAACAATCTTCATCTGCAATCCTTTGATCATTTTTATCACGTATTCCATCATCAGCTTGGTTTTGTGATTAGAAAAATAAGATAGAATCATTGTTCTGTCAAACTTGACAATATCCACCGGCATTTCCACGATATAATTTAAGTTAGATTCGCCTGTTCCGAAATCATCAAGGGAAAAGGTACAGCCGGTTTTGTGCAACATCTTTAGATTTTGCATCAGTGTGTCACGATCCTGCATTTGCCCTGTTTCTGTAATCTCTAGATTGATAGCGGACGGTTCAATGCCATAAGAGCGCATTATTCCTGCATATCTGCTGGCAAGTGTGCTATCCTCGCACTGGATAATTGATAGATTGACCTCAATATAATGGATGCCGAGCTTTATCATAACACCTTCCTGAATATATTCACATACCTTTTCAAATACTCTGTCACCAATCTGTCCAATCAGACCTGAGGACTCTGCAACAGGTATAAAATCTCCCGGAGACACAATTTTCCCCTCGCGGTCACGCATTCTGACAAGTGCTTCCGCAGAAACAAAGCATTTCTCTGATGTTGAATAAATTGGCTGTAAGAACACCTCGATTCTGTCATCATTGAGTGCATCCCGGATTTTCTGCTGTTTGTTCACCTTGTCGGGCATTGGTCGGAATCTGAAGCTTTTTGATGGCTTCTCTTGCCTCTTTCTCTGTAGGGAAGGTCATGATAAAGGAATTTCCGATTCCACAAAATACTCTTCCGCCACACAGTGTATCGAGATAATTTGAAATCATGATAATTTGCTGCTCATTTATTGAGAAACGTTTTGCATGATATTCTCTTTCACCAACAATGACGCAGGCGCAGCTTTTGTTGGCCATATATAGCTCACGCAGATATTCCTTGAGCATCTGGAAGTTGTAAGCTCCGGTATTACGGTCAATCCATGCATCAGGATTTTCAATCTTTGAACAAAGTATCATGACACCAAGTGCCATTGTGTAACTCACAAGCAGCATTTTTCTGTCAAACAACTGAATCGTGGAGCCGGCCGCTTCAATAAACATCCAGATCTGAGCGGCATTCCTCCTTTTTGAATTGATTTAATTTCCGAAGATGAATGTCATTGCAAGAAATGCAACCATAAATATACCACATAAAACATAGGTCATCGTGACGGCAGAACCGTAGGTATAGAACTCACCGGATACAAGGTGTAATTTTATCGGGAGGAAAAAGGCAATGATGGTTGCAAGGAATGTCACAATCACAGAGGTAATCTTTCTATGATTCACATATTGCCGAAGTGTGGAGATATTGAACCAGATATAGTAAACAGAAAGATACCCTGTCATAATGGTCAGCCAGAGATAAGCCCTGCATAAGAACACCTGAAGGAATTTAAACGTATGTCCGATGCTTAAAACCGATGCGATATCCATTGCAACGCAGAGTGTTGTTACAACTAAAAGCTGTCGGTAGACATATGTCCCCTTTAAAGTAATGCCACGCTTGTTCTGAAAAAAAGTAAAAAAACAGATGAGCAGAAGCGGAATCAGTCCGCATAGCTGTATTTTGACATCTTCTAAAAAACTTAACATGTTTTTCTCTCCTTTGTTGCAATAAAAAAATAGATGTGCACAATTCCTTGTGAACATCCATTTTAGCACATCGCTGTCACAGAACTGTCACGGAAAACCCCGTTTTTGTCTGTTCAGATGTAAAATTTGTAAATTTTTATGCAAATATAGCATTCTTTGTCTGCAAAGACCATGAACTGAACTGCTCCATATACTCATGAAGCTGCACAGTCGGTACGCTTTTCCCTTTTAACCAATCATAATAGTCACACTTAATCTTATTGACATTTATACAGTAATATCTCGGATGACTGATGATAATTTCCTCAATGCCGACAGAGGCAAATGTATTTCTGATGTCATAGATAATGTTGCGGACATAGCTTCTCTTTTTATCGTTATCCTCGTCCTCTGACCAGAGCAGATACCGAATCATTTCATCGGACACCTGTGCACCCCGACGGTCTACCAGATAAGCAAATACCTCTTTACTGTCCTTTCGTCCGAATTTTAAAGGTTTATCATTTACAAAGACTTCAAAGAAGCCAAAGCATTGAACCCTGACATTTCTGATAGGATATCGCAAATGTGTAAGCGCTTGTTCAAGAGTGGCTCTGGTAACAGGATTGACACGATATCCGCTGACAAATAAGTCAAGTGCATTCGGCTTAAATTCAGGGTGTCCGGTATAGAGTATTACATTCAGCTCAGGATGGGTCTTCGCAAGCTTTTTTGTTAGCGACAGACCGTCAGTGTCATATAAATCCACATCAATAAAAGCGATATCCACATCATGGGTATTAATATAATCAAGAAACTGATCTGTATGTACCATGCCCGCATGCTGCCCGCAAGGATCGACTTGCCTTAAGAGCCTTAAGAGCGAATTGACAGCCGGTTGTTCATCATCCACGGTAATTGTGTGCATTCTACTCACTCCTTTACTATTTTAATGAGAACGATTGTCCAGCCGTTCTCTCGTGTGATATCTAATGAACCGCCGCACATCAATTCTAATCTGGTCCTCGCATTCTTAAATCCTATTCCACCCTTACCGAGGGTTTCTTCGTTCATATCAAAGCCTTTGCCGTTATCACGGATTTCAATTATATGGCTGTGTTCATCCTCAAAGGAGTGCAGGTTCACAATTGAATTGGGAGAATAGCGGTCGATTCCATGCTTAACGGCATTTTCTACAAATGGTTCAATACTGAGGGGCGGTACCTTGAAATTTGTGACTTCAAGATTATATTCGACGATAAATTGCTTAGTATGATCAGCGTATTCAAGTGTCAAATATTCCCTGACAGTGGCTATTTCCTCGGAAAATGGTATCAGCGTGTCACTGTCAGCGCTATTTACATTGTTTCGTAGATACACGGCAAAATGGTCGATTAACTCAGCCGCCTTTTCCGGTTCTTCATAACAGTATTCACGAATGGAAAGTAGGGCATTGTTGATAAAATGTGGTTTAATCTGCGATATCAGCAGGGTAAGCTTGCTTTTCTCAAGTTCCAATTCATTCCGGTGCAGTAGAGCTTGTGTATCACTGTACTGAATGGCTGCTAAATAAATGTAATATATGATTATGTCAAACGCAGCGATTTCTTCTGTAAGATTATTTACAGTATTCGTTAGTTCCAAAAATGCAGTCAATATCGTAGAAACAGCCATGTAAGTCACAATGAGTATTTTTGATGAAAGTCCTTCTTTCAACAATCGGAAGGAATAAGCGGTTAAAATCACAATATACAGGCAATTCATGACAAAAGGAAGGGGACGCTAAATAAGTCAGATGTGCGCCGAAAAAGTCCGCAATTTCAATAGCAACAAACAAAATATATGGCAAAGTCAGAAGAAACTTTCGTCTGACTGGGGCAATCAGATATAACTCAAGCAAAGCAACCAGTGGATAAATGCAGTAGAGGGTTGATGTTTTGAAATATAGCCAACGCACATTCTTATGATAGGCGGATACCCAATATTCAAGGTAGTTAAGTATTGTCAGAAGAAAAACAAGTCCCATGATAATCCAGATATACTGCACTCCGTTAATCTTTGCTTTTCTATTGGCAAATTGAATTATGGCAAGCCCCAAAAGCATGATGAACGTAAAATAGTTCATGGACAGGTATTCTGTTATGATATGCATGGAATCCCTCCTGTAGCCTGTTTTTTTGTTATTATGCCATAATGGTAGCGAGATTTCAAGAATAACATTTTTAGAAAAAAGTTGTAATTGTATATATAATTTGATATAATTTAACAGATTGTAAATGTATCAATATTCCACATCAGTAAATGAGAGAGGAAGTTACCTATGACAGTATATTTAGTGGATTTTGAAAATGTACGTTCTGCAGGGTTAAAAGGTGTGGAAAATCTTAGTGAAGACGATAAGGTAGTTATTTTCTATAGTAAGAATGCGGATGCTATTACATTTGATGTTCATATGCTCCTTAGTAAAAGCAGGGCTGAAATCGAGACATATATGATATTAAGAGGAGGCAGGAATTCTCTTGACTTTCAGCTTTCAACGTATTTGGGATATCTTGTTATGGAGAACAGATTCCGCAATATAGTCATTATAAGTGCAGATAAGGGATTTTTATGTGCAATTAATTTTTGGGATGAAAATAGAGAATTATGTAACGTGCATATAAAAATGAGCAAAAGTATAGAGGCATTTGAAAGTAATGAACCGGATGATGATTTGGAAAATTACGGAGATAATGAGAAATTTATTGAGAAGCTTTCTGTTATACCGCCTAAGAGCAAAGTGAAGGAAACAGTCAGGCTTAATGCTCAGGTAAATGACCGGAGAATGGGAAAAGAAATAAGTAACACGGAGAAAAAAGAAAAAGATACAGAAGTCGATACGGAAAATAATAATTTAATAATTGAATTGTCGAGGAAGCAGCCGGAAAGGGCAAGGGAAAAGTCAGTAGGAAGAACGAAGTCTGTGATTACAAGCAGACTTCAGACGACAGAGCATCGGACGAAGAAGCAGGGAGAGAGTGTAAGGATACCATTTTTACAGGATTCAAAGACAGCATGGTATAAAAAATCATATGATAGGCCGGTTAACGATTTGGAAAATGATAATGTGCGTGTTAAGGAAAAAACATATCTGACTGACAGTGCGATAATGAAAAAGAATCCTCCTCAACCGCAGAATCCCACATCTAAGAACAAGATTTTTGCTTCAGAGGTAAAGTTGAATATTGTAGATGATGTGCATGAGATTGTGGGCGAGAAATATGGAGATCAATATGTTCCAATGTTGGTTGAGGTAATAGGAAAATCTACAGGAAAGCAGCATTTATATAGAATGCTTGTCAGCAGACTGGGACAGGACATCGGCAAGGATATATATATGATGATTAAGGGACAATATGCGAATTTAAAGAGAAAATAAGGTCTCAGAACTGCGGTGATGGATAATTAGATGCAGTGATATAAGAATGAGTATGTGGAGATTGATACAGATACAGTCAAAGATGGAATACATAAAGAGCTTGATTTGAAAAGATATAAGACTGTCATACATGGGACGGTCTTAAATTTTGATAAAGTGATGATTAGTGATGTCGCATAGGGCACAGATTTTGAGATAAAACCGCAGGAGTTGATTTATTGAAGGTAACACAAGCGGAGGCTTTGGATATTGTAGTGTAATGGAGGAATTTGTCATGTTGTGGAAACTTGCAATAGTATTTTGTATCTTTCTGTTGATTGATATTCTGTGACATATAGGTCTGAGAATTAAGAGAAGAGTCGCAGAATGGCTACTTTTATCAGGAATGATAATTGGCACGGCTGCCTTAGTGGTATTGGGAATAATAGGTCTTGCAAGACCGGAGAAAAAGGATGGTTCTCAGGTATATATGGCATATAAGTATCTATCGGCGGGTAATGTCAGCCAGGCGAGACTTTCCTTGGTGGGAGCAGGTGCAGGAAATCTGTATGGACAAGCTTGGTATCAGTGGTGAGGATGCAGCGCAGGGGAATAATAACATTAAAGTGCCTGATATCACGATACATAATAATGGGAAGAATGACAGCGTTGAACAATATGACAGTTATGAAGAATATTTAGCGAAGCTTTCCGAAGAGGATATATATTACGCAGAGCCGGCTTATGCAAATGGCGATGATGATACCGGAGAGGCGTTAGAACTGATAAAAGATTATGTAGATACAATGGATTTCTCTGATAAGGAGATTCTTGAGTATACGAAAGATTATGAGCTTGACAATAAATTGAACAATACGGATATTTCGGAGATTACTGAGCAGGATATTGAGGAGATTAAAGAGGAGTTCGGTAATAGTGAAGAGGTTATCAGACTTGAGTGTAGATTTTATGTCTATGAGAGGGATTATGAAAAGGCTAAGGAAAAAGTAAAAGAGCTGATAAATCAATACAGAAATGAAGAAAACTATGTAATCTATACCGATATTATTGTGCAGGAAGCCTATGAAAAAGAACAGAACAGGGAGTCTATGCCGGCAGAGGAGTTGTATGAACTGAACGATTCTGAGGTGAAAAAGCTGGTTGACAGGGCTGATAAAAAGAGGGAAGAGGCTGAGAAAATTCGTGAGGAGTATGATGAAGAACAGGAGGAGGTGCAAGACCATATTGATGAGCTCTTAGAACAGGCAGACCAGCTTTATACGGCAGCAATTTATATAGATGTAAAAAGAGATATTAATTATATTATTGCAAAGAAACCGGCGGGAGGAGATGATACGGGAATTTATGACCTTCAGCTTGCAAAATTATATTTGGTGGAGGGCGACAGAGACACCGCAGGTAAATATCTCTACGAAGTGATTGATCATAGCGTGGACATTAGTGATGAGTCCGCTATTAAGGAAGCACTGGAAGAGGTAGTATCACAGTACAATCAGATTACCAATGATGAGTATAATGCGGAATTGAATGCGGCCATTGCCAATCTGATTCAGACACAGAGCAATAATGTGGTAAGGCTTTCGGAGAGCACGATTAATGGAAGTTTTAATTCCTATGTGGCAAATTCTTTGAAGTACGACAAGATTAATATTCATATCAGCAAGACTGATATTGAAAATTATCCTACCATCAGAGCCTATATTAATATTAATGGCAACAAAGATGGCAATTCTGAGCTTGCAGGTGATTTTGAGAAAAAAGATTTTACGATTATTGATACCCGGTATGAAATTTCTGATTTTGAGATTTTGAAGGATGAAGACAGTAATCGTGTGAGTATAGCTATTGTTATGGATCATAGTGGAAGCATGAATGGTGCCCCTCTGGCTAATGCGAAGGCGGCAGCAGTGGAGGCGGTAAATCATATGGATGCTGCCACGCAGAAGCTGGCGATTATCTCCTATGATGACAGTGCCACAGTGATGAAGTCTCTTTCCGGCAAGGGAGAGACGTTAAAGCGGGCTGTCAATAGCATCAATTATGGTGGTGGAACCAATATTTCCTCGGGGCTGGTTGCAGGAATCGGGGAAATTAAAGATGAAAAAGGAAGCAGAGCCATTATTCTTATGTCAGACGGACGGGATGGCGGTTCGGCAAGCAGCATGGAGGAAGCAGTAGCCACTGCCGTAAGAGAAGGAATTTGCGTATATACGGTTGCGTTTGGCGACTGTGATGAGGAATACATGAAATCAATCGCAGAGGCCACCGGTGGAAAATACATGAAAGCCTCCGACTCAGCGGACCTGTCAGACATTTATCTGACCTTACAGCGATACATTGTGAATAATTATTGTATTGAATACGACATAGAGAAAAATGTGGAAACGGATCCGAGATATCTTACCGTTGGAATAAATGCGTATAATACCTCCAAGGCAAAAGAATATTATATTGATGAGGAGAATAAGCCGGAGGAGGGAGAAGACGGAGAAAAGGTAGAAAATTAGCATTTGTCTATAGAAAATGATTTCTTGCTATTCATATCTTTGTATGTTAAAATTGAACAATAGGATTGGATAGAAGCAGGAGTGTGACGATACAGATTATTGGAGGTATACAGTATGGAAGATTATTTCAGACAAATAGGTGAAAATATGCCGGGGGGCTTTTTGCTTTACAGCGCCACGCAGGAGGAGAAGATTGTGTACGCCAATAAGGTTGTGCTTGATATATTCGGTTGTGAGACGATGGGGGAGTTTAAAGAATTGACGGGATATACCTTCCGGGGAATGGTTCATCCTGACGATATTGCGCAGGTGGAAGCTTCTATTGCAGAGCAGGTTTCAGAGAATCATAGCAGATTGGATTATGTTGAATATAGAATTACGCGCAAAGACGGTTCGGTCAGATGGGTAGATGATTATGGAAAGTTAGTTCACACAGAAGAATTTGGTGACGTCTATTATGTGTTGTTACGTGATATTACGGAATTGCATGATTCCAGGGAGGAGAGTATCAGAAGAGCGGACGTGATAGAGGGAATGAGTGCTGATTTTACTTCTATATATCTGTTGGATCTTGAGACAGGAGGAATGAAATCCTATAGAACAGGTAATGACTATTTTAAACAGATAACAGCAGACGGAGCAGTGGGTGATTTTACAAAAATTCTTCCGGAATATGCACAGATGTATGTAGAGATAGAGGATAGAAAGACTTTTTTGGACGCTGTAGATAAGGAGTGTATGAAGAAGAGACTTATGGAGGAAGGTTCATATTCTTTATCTTACCGTATCAGAGAAAAGGATGGAGCAGTCAGCTATATGGAGATGTCGGTTGTATATATCGACAGGGACCGGTTACATCAGTATGGTGTAATGGGATTTCGGGATGTGACAGAGAAAACGCTGCGTATCAGAAAAGAGATGTCTGAAAGGCTGAATATGGAGGTTGAGCTGGAAAGAGAGAGGCATGCCAATGAGATTAAATCAGCGTTTTTGTTTAATATATCTCATGATATCAGAACGCCGATGAATGCTATCAAGGGTTTTACTGATTTGGCATTGCGTCATATCAATGAGCCTGAGCACCTTAAGTCGTATCTGGAGAAGGTAAATGAGTCGAATACGCATTTGTTGTCGTTGATTGACGGACTTCTTGAAATGAGTAGTATTGATTATGGGAAAATGGAGATTAAGGAAGAGGTCTGTAATCTGAAAAAGGCACTTGAGATAGTAGTGGATATGTTCAATACACAAGTGGAAGAAAAGCAACTGACACTGGAACAGGATTTTGAGATTCCTGACAGAGAGGTGTATATTGATGAGGCAAGATTCCGGAGAATTATGAGCAATCTTTTGGGAAATGCAGTAAAATTCACACCGCAGGGCGGGCATATCAGAATATCTGCAAGGCAGAAACAGGTTTCGCAGTCAGGGTATGCGAGATATGAGTTTGTCGTATCGGATACCGGAATCGGTATGACGGATGAATTTATGCGTAAGATGTACGAAGCCTTTGAGCGTGAAGAAAGTTCTACGCAGAGTGGATATATTGGTACAGGTCTCGGACTTAGTATCACAAAGAAGCTTTTAGATGTTTTGGGCGGCTCTATTTCTGTCAAGAGTGAAAAAGGAGAGGGTTCCACGTTTACCGTAGGACTTCCGTTGAAACTTGTCGATGATAAAGAAAATGCAGAAACTGTCCAGAGTCATCAACAGGAGCTTCATAAGGCATCAGGTGAGCATCGGATTCTTTTGGTAGAGGATATTGAGATTAATCGTATGTTGGCGGAAAGTATTCTTATGGAGGCAGGTTTTTTAGTAGATTCGGTGGCAGATGGCAGTGATGCGGTGGAGACGATAAAGAACAAGCCGGTATGGTATTATGATTTAGTATTAATGGATATACAGATGCCTGTCATGAATGGCTATGAAGCCACAAGAGCGATTCGGACCATGGGAAGGAAAGATACGGAGATAATGCCGATTATTGCACTGAGTGCCAATGCAAGAGATGAGGATAAGAGAATGAGTATTGAGAGTGGCATGAATTCCCATATAGCGAAGCCGTTTGATATTGAACATTTGATAAATACGATTAACAGTCATATCGATTCTTCAAAAAACAATGAAATATAGTGGAATAGCCCCTTTGTGGTGGGACGGCTATAAAGGGTTATTTGGAAAAGGAGGTTTTTGTGCAGAAATATATTATGGCACTGGATCAGGGAACGACAAGTTCAAGGTGCATCATATTCAATAAAAGAGGTGAAATTATTTCATCGTCGGCAAGGGAATTTACACAGTATTTCCCTGAAAATGGCTGGGTAGAGCAGAATCCGAAGGAGATATGGTCATCACAGCTTGCTGTCATGGTAGAGGCAATGGCGGCAAAGGGGATTGAGAGTAGCGAACTGGCGGCAATAGGAATTACGAACCAGCGTGAAACGACTATTCTGTGGGACAGATATACCGGCGAGCCGGTGTACAATGCGATTGTGTGGCAGTGCAGAAGAACAGCACCGTTTGTTGATGAATTGAAAAGGAAGGGATATGAGACAATCATCAGAGATAAGACGGGACTCGTACCGGATCCGTATTTTTCAGCTACTAAAATCTCATGGATACTGGAGCATGTTGAAGGTGTGAGAGAGCGGGCTGAAAAAGGCGATATTCTGTTTGGAACAGTAGACACATGGCTGATTTATAAACTGACGAAAGGAAAAGTACATGCGACAGACTGTACCAATGCATCCAGAACCATGCTGTTTAATATTCATACACTTGAGTGGGATGAGAAACTTTTGAAGATTTTTAATGTGCCGAGGAAGGTGCTTCCAAAGATTATGGATTCTTCGGAATTGTATGGATATACTGATGAAACTGTATTTGGCGGTATCGTACCGATAGCAGGGGTGGCAGGTGACCAGCAGGCGGCGTTGTTCGGGCAGTGCTGCTTTAATGAAGGAGAGGCAAAGAATACCTATGGAACCGGTTGTTTTCTGCTGATGAATACCGGAGATAAGATAGTCAATTCAAAGCATGGACTTCTGACGACTGTTGCTGTGGGAATGAATGGAAAAGCTACGTATGCTTTGGAGGGAAGCGTATTTGTGGCGGGCGCGGCCGTTAAATGGCTTAGGGACGAAATGCGGTTGATTGACAGTGCTGACGAGACAGAGAAGCTTGCATTTTCTGTGGAGGATAGTAATGGGGTCTATGTTGTGCCGGCATTTACAGGTCTGGGGGCACCGTACTGGGATGCCTATGCGAGAGGAGCCGTATTTGGACTGTCAAGGGGAACCAGTAAAGCCCATTTTGTCAGGGCAGCCCTTGAATCACTTGCCTATCAGAGTATGGATGTGATTAAGGCGATGGAGGAGGATTCGGGTATCGGTCTGGAATCCCTCCGGGTGGACGGTGGAGCCAGTGCCAACAATTTTCTGATGCAGTTTCAGGCAGATATTCTTGATTCTGAGATACTCAGACCGAAGGTTATTGAAACAACGGCGTTGGGAGCGGCGTATCTGGCAGGAATTGCAGTGGGCTACTATAAGGATACGAGTGAGATTAAGGATAACTGGCAGATGGACAGAACGTTTTATCCGCAATTGACAGATGAGGCAAGAAAAACGCTATATGAAGGATGGAAGCAGGCTGTTGTAAGAATCAGAACCAATTTATAATATATTTTCAAAGGAGAGGGATATATGGCAAATAGTGATATTAAAGTGAAAGACTTTGAATTTATGTCAAGTAATAAGTATTATATGATACATGGAAGAATGTGGATACCGGAGACAAATATTCTGGCAGTGGTGCAGATTTCTCATGGAATGGCGGAACATATTACACGATATGATGAATTTGCAAGATTTCTTGCAAAAAGAAATATATTGGTGGTGGGAAATGATCACATGGGACATGGAAAATCTATCAACACAAAAGATGATTTGGGATATTTTTCGATTCCGGTGAAAGGACTTGCGAAGAATTTGCGGGAAAGATATAGTGGGAGAGGTCTTGCGGTGCGGGATTTGCATAAAGTGACCAGAATGGTAAAGAAGCATTATCCGGGAGTACCGTATATATTATTTGGTCACAGCATGGGCTCATTTTTGGCAAGAAGGTATATGATGGAGTATGGTAATGAGCTTGACAGTGCTATTCTTATGGGCACCGGTAATCAGCCAAAGAGTGAGGTTGCATTGGGACTGGCACTGTGCAGCATCACGGCTTTGCTAAAGGGTGACAGATATAGAAGTACATTGTTTAATAAAGTGATGTTTGGAAACTATAATAGGAAGATAAAAAACAATACCTCTTGTAATGCATGGATTACATCGGATAATGACAGGCTTAAGATGTATGAAGAGGATGAATTATGTGGCTTTACGTTTACCATGAATGGTCTGAAAGCATTATTTTCTACCATCAGATACATTGAAAATCCAAAGAATATAGAAAAAATACCTGTTGATATGAAGCTTCTTCTGCTGTCGGGGGCAGAAGACCCGGTGGGAGATTATGGAAAACAGGTCAAACAGGTATACGGAGATTATACCAAACATGGCGTGAAGGATATCTCCGTGAGAATATATAATGGATGCCGCCATGAGCTTCTGAATGAGAAAATCAGGGATGTTGTATATGAAGATATCTATGACTGGCTTGATAAGCATGTGATTAATCCGAGAAAGGATAAGGGCTGGGATAGCGAGCCATATATGTAATCGGCAAAGTACAGCAAACCGGTAAAGCACAGCAAGCCGGTAAAGCAAAGCGAAATGGCAAAACAAAGTGAAACGGTGAATCACAGCAAACCGGCAAAACAGAATAATGGCAAATAAAAATAAAAGAGCAGCCATACAGGACATATATGTCAATATGCATCCCTGTATGGCTGTATATCATAACCGGTATAGCATTTTCATCAGTGAACGGACAATTTCGGTTCGCCCAAAAAGACAGTCCTATGTTAATCCATTTTTAATTTGCCCTCAAATTCAAGCTGCTTTCTAATCTGCTGCATTTTCATATCAGTTTCATAGATTACATTGGCACATTCGGTTAATTGTGAAACGGCATATTCTACATCGTCCTGATTCTTTTTGTAGTGAATGTGATGTTCCAGGCTTGCCCAGAAATTCATTGCAATAGTTCGAATCTGTACTTCTACTTTCATGATTCTTTTGCCGCCGGAAAGGAAGATTGGTATCTCAACCAGCAGATGAAGACTTCTGTAACCATTTGGTTTAGGGTTTTTAATGTAATCCTTTTTAGAAATCAGATGAATGTCATCCTGCTCAATCAACATGTCCGAGACAGTATATATGTCATCAATAAAAGGACATATTACTCTGATGCCGGCAACATCATTGAGATTTTCCAGGATACTGATAAGAGAGATGGGAAGTTCGCGTCTTCTCAATTTTTCATAAATGCTTCTTGGGTCCTTTATGCGGGCAACAATGTTGTCAATTGGATTTCTTAAGTTGTTCGTACGGAAATCATCATTTAAGACTTCCAGTTTTGTGCGGACCTCACGAATGGCACAGCCGTACCAGCACATAACCTGTCTGAACTTGTCGAGATCCTGAAAAGCATCTGCGTAGTTCATGTAATCATCATCAATCGGTGGAATTAAAAATTCATTATTAGAGTTCATTTGTCATACAATCCTTTCTTTATTGTATTTAGACTTAAATACTGCATTTATTTATGACATGATTCAAATATATTTGCATAATATGGCGGTACGGTCAGCCCAAGTGTGGGCGGCAGCAGTGATATTATGTGCCTTGTCGGCAAGCTGTTGCATGTAAGTCGCGTCTTTCAGCAGTGAAGCAGTTATCTCGGGAAGCATATCAATTGCGTCCAGTGAATAAAAACACATACTGGTATTATCAAAAACCTCACACATATATTTGCTTTTGTCAGTGAGACTTACTGCACCGTTCATGGAAGCACTTAAAACTCTGTCATGTAGTCCATCCTTAAACCAGGGCATTACATTGAGAGAAATCCTGGCGCGGGATAATTTTTTTAAGCATACGGCAGAAGTGGTGCTTCCGTGCATAATAAGGTTTTCGGGATGTTTGTATTCAAGCATGTCTAATCCTAAGCCGTACACATCAATCTTAAAGCCGCTGTCTACCAGTGTTCTGATAACTTTGCCGCGTATATAAAACCGCAGGTATAAATCAATAAAAATCATTTTTTCCATGCATTTTGCCAAATCATCATCAGAAATGTCAGGTATATCCCTTCGTATGTGCTTCTCAAAGGCATAATCCATCGTCATATCTGTATGGGAGATTAAATCCTCGATAATACCGTAATAAAAATCAGTGTAATCGTCATTAATTCTTGTGAGATGCTTCTCAAAATGCTGTGGTGGTGTATAATTCCCGACAAAGAGAATATCAATTTTCCGGTCTTCTGTCAGAGGATACCCTTTTTTCTGTACATTGGTAGAGGAAGTACCCGCAAGCGGCAAAAATTGACCCAGCCTTACTTTTGGAAAAAAGCGCTTCATATATGCCATATGTGTTTTGTCGATGCAGAACTGAATGTAATCTGCGGGAAGCTTTCTCAGCTTGCTATTATAGTAAAAAGGATGATCAACAACGATATTGATACATTTTATTTCATATTCATCAAAAAAATTTCTGCCGTCAGAGGAGAAAATAGTTTCGCCACTAAGTCCGATAAAATTAAACGTAATGAGAACAGCTTCGCCACGACGGCAAAATTGCAGCAATCCATTGAAGCTGTCGAACTGTTCACCCATGTCAAATAGGAATGTTTCATATCCTTTTGCGGTCAATGCGTCTTGTATCTGCAGGGAGAAAAATTCTAAAGTTTCCACGCCGCCTTTAAATAGTATGACTTTTTTCATAAAAATCCTCACGTGCCGGACAATGATATTATTCACAAACATTATATACAGAATAATGATAGCATGTCGAGGATAAATAGTCAATGGTTACTGTTTGTACTTTATGTGACTGTTAATTCTGAAAGTTCACAGTCACATAATCCGTAAAGATATGCCATCAGAAGCTGCTTTTTTGTGTCAGAAAGCATGTTGTATAGAGTGACTAATTTCTGGCAATCATCATCAAGAGGAGGAAGCTTAAGTTCATTGTCTGAAAAGAAGTCTGACAGAGAAATATTTAACCCGCTGCATAGGCAGCACAGTGTGGCAAGGGAGGGATGAGTTCCTCGACGCAGCATACTGTACAGGGAGGAGTAGGATATACCGCTTTGTTTTGCAAGTTTGTAGATACTAATGTGATTTTTACTGCATATATCCATAAGACGCTGATTGATGTCGGGAAGAGTTGCCTTTGTCATCATGACTGCTGACCGGATAGCAAGGCATCTATATACGCATTCAGATATTGCCTTTTTACAGTAGTGAGCAGTCTGACCTTTTTTAAAAACAAAAGTTCTTTCTCTGTCAGCGAAGCAGTGGGTGGATTTTCGGTAAAAAAATCACCAAGTGTAATATCGAATGCTTCACACAGCCTGATGAGCGTAGGTATGGAAGGAAAACTGTTTCTTGCATACAAGCCGGATAGGGTAGATAATGGGACACCGGATTTTTTTGAAAGTGAGTATAGGGTGTAATGATTGCTCTGACACAGTTTCCTGATTTTTTTTAATATTTCTTCTGCATTCATGCTTTTTCTCCCTGTCTTATGATGATAAGATGAAGTATAAATGCCCTGATAGCGTAAATATGCCGATTGCAAATAAAACATAAGGAAATGTCAAAAAATTCATGGTAACAATGAAGAAATTAAAAAAATGCCTGAAAATACTAACCAAATTGTAGCTGGTTAACTCTTTTTTTTTGCAAATTTTGTTGTAATTTGAAAAAATTATGTTACAATCAGTGTAATTATATGTTTAAAAAGTTAAGAAGGAGGATGTTGTTTTGTCGACACAGAATGAATTATACGAACAGACAAGTATAAAGAAAAAGGGTTTTTCGTCTATCAAACACACAGTTGCACTTTTGGTTTTAATCTCGATGATTATCATCGCTTTTGCAGGAGAGATTATTTCAATTGCCATTTTTTCCGGCGACCAGGAAGGGACGATGAAGGAATGTATGATGGATGTGGCAAGAGCATACGGAAAGCTGTTAGATGAATCTCCTGATGTGGATTATGCCAAGGTTTTTGCAGGAGTGGAGATTAATAAGATTGATTCGAGTTACATAATGGTTACTGATAAGAATGGAACTGTTTTGTTCCATGGTAAGGATTCTTCAAGAATCGGAGAGCATTCTAAGAGTGCTGCCGTACAGAAGATTTCTACAAGACTTCTGGCAGGCGAAAAGGTTGATCATGGTGCATCACATTATACGATTGACGGTGTGAAGAAGTTTGCGGCTTACTATGTTACAAGTGATGAACGTATTGTAGTGGCAGTTATGGATCAGAAGGATGTAACAGCCGATGTTATTAAGAGCTTTATCAAATATTCCGTAATGATTTATCTTGGCGTGCTTATTGTGGTAGCAGTTATTACTTACCTTATTGTTGGTCGGGTTGTACGTCCGGTTGCTGTTATCAAGGGTCTGATTGATAAGGCAGCGCATTTCGATTTGAAGATAGATTCCAGCAAAGAAGCACATGATATGCTTCGCAGACGTGACGAGTTCGGACAGATTGGTAATTCTGTTCATGAGATGATTACCAGATTAATGGATATCATAAGACAGTTAGACAGTTCTTCTGTTGATTTGAATGAAAAGGCAGCGAGATTGCATGAAACCATGGTAGATATTTCTGAGGATACAACCTCTAATTCAGCTACGAATCAGCAGCTTGCAGCAAGTATGGAGGAAGCAACAGCTACTACAGAGACGATTGCCAATGGAGTATCGGCAATTGCTGATACGGCAAAAGATATTAATCTCAGAGCGCATGATGGTGTTAAGACAGCAGCTGATATACAGCAGAAGGCAACGGAGATTGCTTCTCAGGCACAGGAGTCAGGACAGAAGACAGCAAGGATTTTTGAGGATGTTCGTATAAAATCTGAAGCAGCCATTGAAGAATCAAAAGCCGTTCACAGAATTGATGAGCTTACAGCGGATATTAATTCGATAGCAGAGCAGACCAATCTTTTGGCGCTGAATGCATCTATTGAGGCAGCTCGTGCAGGTGAAGAAGGAAGAGGATTCGCGGTAGTTGCTGAAGAAATCGGAACATTGGCAACACAGACCAGCGAGACAGTAAGATCTATTTCTTCTATTACCAAGGATGTAAATGTTGCAGTTCAGAATATGTCAGATTGTCTTTCAACTATGCTTGATTTGATTGAGAATACAGTTTCAAAGGATTATATTTCATTCTCAGATGTGTCTGAGAACTACAATTCTGATGCGAAGTACTTTGAAGATTCGATGACGAATATCTCGGAGAATATTGATGAACTTTCAAAATCTATTGAGTCTGTGAAAGAGGCAATTAATGGTATTAATATTACAGTAGGAGAGTCTGCGGTAGGTGTTACCAATATGGCAGAAAAGACAATGGATATTGTAGGACTTGTAGAGCAGGCAAATGTAATAGCAGAGGAATCATTGGCACTTGCCGGTGGCTTGTCAGAAATGGTAGGAAGGTTTTCCGTATAATACCTGTAACGGTTAGAGAAAGCATGATATTGCTATCAGGACAGAGATAGCAAAATTCAGAGTGTCGTTAACTTAACGGATAATACATAACTAAAAATAGAATTCGTGAGAAGATGTAAAAAAGTGGCGAAATTTCGTCACTTTTTTCTTGCGAAAATTCTCGGCATATGGTACAATTTAGTTATATGTACAACTAATACAGGAGGCAGAATATGCTTAGAAAAAATGTAGTTGTGGAGCGTCCGGAAGGAACTAAAATATATCGTCAACGTGATTGTCAGTACGTGTATCATGTAACGGGAAAAGAATATAAAAAAGACAAAAAGTATGTTGTAGAAAGCCGTGTTTGTATTGGCAAGATGGTTGACGAAACAAATATGAACCCCAATGACAATTTTTATATGTATTATGAGATCATTGGTGATGGTAGTGATGAGAGAATGCCTAAACATTCTGATTCCATTCAGATAGGCGCACCGCTATTGTTAAATGCAATAATGGACGAATTACAAATATCGGATTTGCTTGAGTCTATACATGGAACAGAGGAGAAGAATCTTATAAAAGATATCATATGCTACATGATTATCCGTGAAACAAGTGAAATGCAGCATTTTGGGGATTACTCCTGGGGGCATTTTGTAAGGTCTGTTAAAGCATGGGATGATAGCAGGATATCTGAATTTTACAAAAACGATATTGGCTATGCGCAGATAGAAACATTTATCCTGAATTGGAATGAGATCCAACCGGAGCATTCAGGGATTTATATCAGCTACGACAGCACGAATATGAACACAACAGCAGAGGAAATCGACATGGCAGAATTCGGGCACGCAAAAGATGATCCTGAAGTGGAACAGGTAAATATAAGCTATGCTGTAAACCATGAAAATGAGACACCGCTTTTTTATGAGATGTATCCCGGAAGCATTATTGATAACTCACAGTGCACGCATATGGTGGACAGGGCTAAAGAGTACGGATATAAAAATATCGGATTGATTTTGGACAGGGGATATTTCAGCGTAAAAAACATAAGATATTTTGATTCGAAAGGCTATGATTTTCTTATGATGGTAAAGACGAACAGTGTGCTGGTGGCGGAGAAAATAAAAGAAAATATGTTGCCGCTTATGACAACTAAAGCGGCTTATTTCCTGCCAGAGCATGATGTGTATGCGGTAACAAAGACAGGAACGATCGGTGATGATTTACTGGTGAGATATTTTCATATTTATTATGACAATGTAAGGGCAGGGCAGGAAAAAAATGAATACCTTAAGCAGCTTGAAATAAAAGAAAATCACGTAAAGAAAAGGGTGGAGGAAAAAATAAGGCGGAAGGAAGAGATGGCTACATATGAAAAACTTTTCAAGCTGAAATATGACCAAAATGGTTATCTCCAGTCATACAAGCGAAACGAAAAAAAGATACAGGAGGAGATCGATAAGCTTGGATTTTTCGTGATTATCACTTCAAAAGAAATGACAGCAGGGGAAGCGCTTGAAATATATAGGAAGAGGGACAGTGTAGAGAAAATATTCAGGATGCTGAAGACCGGACTAGAATACGATACGTTTAGAGTGCACAGCCAGCCCTCGCTTGAAAGCAAGACATATGTTTTATTCATAGCGAGCATAGTCAGGAATTATTTATACCAAGGACTAAAAGAAGTGGCAGTAAAAGAAAAAAATAGAAAGAACTATACGGTTCCAGCGGCGATAAGTGAACTTGAAAAAGTAACCGCTGTAAAAAATAGTAAGGATAAATATATAAGACGCTATGGCCTGACTGCGAAACAGAAAAAGATTCTGGGACAATTTAATATAACGGAGAGTGATGTGAATCGGGTTGTAGAGCAGATGAATTTGCGAGATTAGTTATACAAAAATGAAAAAGTTAAAGGAGTGTCAGGCAGAACTTGAATTGCTGATATAATGCTTATAATGAAAAATAGAAAATGAATCACATACAGTTGTTGATACATTTTCTATTTTTTTGTTTATTATTTAAATCCATCCCAATCATTTATGCATGTCAAATGCCGTTATAGGGGGAAAATGCGGGCAAGTACCATGGTTGTATGTGCAATATTTCGACAATTGTCAATAGTGACAAAGGATATGGAAAGGAGGGTAAAAAGTTTATTAAAAATAGCAAATAGCTATTGTTAAAAACAACAAAATATTGTATAATGGTTATACATTTTACGTGATGTTAGTTTGATTTTGATGCAATAGCATAGATGGAGGCATTATATGGGAAAGAAAGTACAAGTGGAAATGATTAGTGCAGTTGCCAGAATGGATAGAATTGATGAGAGCAGACTTGCACCGGAATTGGCGGATGTTTACAGAAGATTGATTAGAGGCAGAGAGAAGTTTGGTGTCATTGTTAAAAACTCTAATGTTACCGATACCAAACTGAAGTTATTGGATACATCTTTGGATAATGAGGCTAAGAGTATCGGACAGATCAGTTCAGCATTATTGAATCTTGCTGATAGTGTTAATAAGACATCAGAGACAACGTTAGAGGTCGCAGGAGATGTTGCGAATGCACATGAGGATTTGACGAATTCAATCACTACTGTTTCAGAGAACTGTAATCTTATTCTTAAGGGTATCGGAGAGAGTGAAGAAGAGCTGAAGGGAATTATGAAGATTTCAGGAACAGCTATAGAACAGTCAGGTCAGATGCAGCAGGATATGTCGGCACTTCTTGAAGTGATTAAGCACATGAATGAGGTTATCGAGGGAATCAACGCCATATCAGCCCAGACTAATCTGCTTGCACTGAATGCATCTATTGAGGCAGCGAGAGCGGGTGAGAATGGTAGAGGTTTTGCTGTAGTTGCTGAGGAGATCAGACAGCTCGCAGAGCAGACAAAGGTTCTTACAGGAAGCATGGGTTCTTTCGTTGAGAATATTGCGGAGGCATCTAACAAGAGCTCTAAGAGTGTTGAGAATACAGTGGTTTCACTTGAGAGTATCAATGCCAGCCTTGAATCTGTATTGGATATCAATACATCTAATAAGAATAATCTGAAGAACATTAATGAATCTATCACAACGATAGCAGCTACCAGTGAGGAAATCAGTAGTTCTGTTAATATGGTAGAAACACAGATGGGTAATCTTGACGAGCAGATAGAAGTATTATCAACAGAGTCAACAAAGCTTGCGGAATTAAGTTCAGGTCTTTCCGATGTTATTGAGCCGATTCTGTTTGAGGTTGAAGATATTGCGAAAGAGACAAGAAGCGTTATCGGTGACATCACACAGGATCCATTCTACAGAATAGATGATTAATTTTATACATAATTGAGGAGTATTGAGAGAACATAAACGTAATATAAAAGGCACCTGCAATCTGAAGGATATGCAGGTGCCTTTTTTGATGTAATCGTGAATTTGGCAAAGTGGAAGATACAGGATAATAAATTATCTCGGATAATTTATTATCCCGGATAGTGAGATATCCGGGATAATGAAATATTACGGATAGTGTGATATCTCAGATAGTGTGTCTTTTCATTATATTCTTTATAGTATCGAACAGATATGGCTTCAATTCTTCAATGTCTACAGGCTCCGAATACAGAATAGCGCTATAGCAGGTGGAACTGACAAGTTCTATTATCATAAATAGCATAATTTCAGGTTCTTTAAAAGTGACATCTTCTCTATTTATCAGATGATAATAGATATTGTACAGGTATAAATCTTTATCCTCGGAAGTATTGATGAGCGTTGTCTTAAAAATACCCCAGCTTAAGTTCTTAGAGATAAATAACAGTAACGACTTGTCCAAACATAACTGATTAATAATATTGTCAATAATAAAGATTACCTCGTCATAAATATTTGAAATATTAGTCTTCATGAGGGCTTCGTCGGCTTTACCAAAAAGCTGGCCGGCCTTTTTTGCTATGAGCATATTTCTGATATCGTATTTGTCTTTAAAATAAAGATAAAAGGTTCCTTTCGCAACACCGGACTTCTGAACTATATCAGAAATAGAGGTTTTATTAATTCCCTTGGAGGTAAATAACGAAAACGCTGCATCCAACAAAGAATCTCTTTTTTGTTTTTTGTTTGCTTCTAATTTACTCATAACATAAGCCTTCTTTCAAAATTAGACTATACTGATTAAACAATATTTTATATTAAGTATATATTGCTCGTCAATCAGATTTTATTTTTTAAATTTTTTTAAAATAGGTATTGACCAATGGTCATTTTTGTGTTATATATTGTATCAAATAAATGACCGATGGTCAATAATAAATTTTTTTCTATCATACATGGTACGAACGGGATTCCTGCAGAAATGCCAGGCTATGTCTGACAGGAACCAAATATGAATTGTGTTTCATATATTGTATTATAGAAATAAAAACAAAGGAGTGAGAATATGTTACAGCTTGGAAAGAAGATAGTTAAATTCAGAGTACCGATTTTAATCATCAGTTTAATCATGTTAATACCTACAGCGCTGATATATTTTAATACGAGAATTAACTATGATATACTTTCTTATCTGCCTAAGAATATCGATACAATGAAAGGACAGGATATTCTTGTAGATGAATTTGGTACAGGAGCTTTCTCAGTGTGTGTTGTAGAGAATATGAGCAGGAGTGACCTGGCTAAACTTGAAAAGAAGGTTAGCGAAGTTCCGCATGTGAAGCGGGTGCTGGGATATGATGCCATTGAGGAGATGTCGCTTCCTATGGAGGTGCTTCCGGAATCCATCAAAGAGGCATTTAACAATACTGACAGCAACACTACATTATTTATGGTGCTGTTTGATACATCTACATCAGCGGATGAGACACTGGATGGCATTGAACAGGTTAGAAAGATTGCTAAAGGACAGTGTTTCATGAGTGGTATGTCCTCTGTTATTGATGATATTAAGAAAATCTGTAATACAGAAGCGGTTGCGTATGTAGCTATAGCCGCACTGCTCACACTGATTGTACTTTCACTTACCATGGATTCTTTCCTGATACCGGTATTTTTCTTATTAAGTATCGGCATGGCGATTGTATATAATTTGGGAACAAATTTTATTACAGGAGAGATTTCATTTATTACCCAGGCGCTGGCAGCAGTGCTTCAGTTAGCGGTAACATTGGATTATTCTATATTTTTATGGCATAGCTACCAAGAGTACAGAGAGAAATATCCTGATGAGAAGGAGCGGGCCATGGCACATGCCATATCCAATACGATTATTTCAGTCATCGGAAGCTCTATCACTACAGTAGCAGGATTTGTGGCAATGTGTTTTATGACATTTACGCTGGGACTTGACCTTGGTATTGTAATGGCGAAGGGTGTTGTCTTTGGTGTCATCGGATGTGTCACCATCCTTCCTGCGATGATACTGATTTTTGATAATGCCATACAGAAAACAAAGCATAAGGCGATTATGCCGGATTTAGGAAAGATAGCAAAATTTGTTACTAATAAGTATGTTGTGTTTGTGGTGGTGTTTGCGATTATCATGGTACCCGCAGTATATGGGTATAATCACACAGATGTGTACTATGATTTGGCAGGAACACTTCCGAAGGATTTGGAGAGTGTCATTGCCAATGCTAAATTGGAAGAAAATTTTAATATGGGAGCCACCCATATGATTTTAACAGACAGTGCCATATCATCAAGGGAAACCGGGAAGATGATAAGTGAGATAGAAAAACTGGATGGTGTCAAGCTGGTGGCGGGTTTGGACAATCTCATCGGTCCGGCAGTTCCACAGGAGGTAATACCGGATACTTACAGAGAGATACTCGACAGTGGAAAATATAAATTGATACTTGTTGCGTCAGAATATAAAACGGCATCAGATGAAGTAAATCTTCAAGTGGAACAGATTCAGAATATTCTTAAAAAATATGATAATAGCGGAATGCTTATTGGCGAAGCACCATGTACAAGAGATTTGATTAAGATAACAGATAAAGATTTTAAGACAGTAAGTACCGTTTCTATCGTACTGATATTTGCCATTATTTTGTTAGTATTGAGGTCGGTTTCACTTCCGGTTATTCTGGTTTCGGTTATTGAATCTGCCATATTTATTAATATGGGGATTCCGGCATATACACATACGACATTACCGTTTATAGCATCTATTGTTATAGGAACGATACAGCTTGGCGCAACAGTAGATTATGCAATATTAATGACGAATAAATATAAGAAGCTGCGACATAATGGAGCTGAAAAGAGGGAAGCTGTCACTGGTGCGCTGAATGGTTCTATCCAGTCGGTATTTGTCAGTGCGCTGAGTTTCTTTGCTGCTACATTTGGCGTTGGTATGTATTCCAGCATCGATATGATTAGTTCATTGTGTATTCTTTTGGCGAGGGGCGCTATCATAAGCTTTTTGGTTGTTGCCTTTGTACTGCCGGCGTTGTTTATGATATTTGATAAGCTGATTATCAATTCAAGTATAGGCTTCAAGCCAAAGAATGAGAATGCAAAGTTTAACAAGATAAAAGAAGCATAATAAGAAATAAAATAAATTGTGGAAAGGATGATTGTCATGAATAAGAAGTTTAGAAATGTTGTTTCTGTTGCTACGGCAGCACTGCTTGCTACCACTGCAGTGGGATATTCTGTGCTGAGTAAGAATGAGAAAACAGTTTCTGCAGATAATACAGAGGAAAAGAAGACGATTGAAAGCACTATCAGTGAAAATGTAACATTTACCACAACCGGGGAAGATAAAGAGGAGACAGTGTACGTTATCTCGGATGCGAACGGAAATGTAACAAAGACAATTGTAAGCGACTGGTTGAAAAATAGAGCAGGAAGCGATACGCTGGAAGATAAAACGGATTTAACAAATATTGAAAATGTCAAGTCTGACGCAGACTATGAGGAGGGAAAAGACGGAAATATTACATGGGCTGCTGATGGGGCAGATATCTATTATCAGGGAGAGACAGATAAAGAACTTCCGGTAGATGTTAAAGTGACATATTATCTTGATGGCAAGGAAATCATGCCGGCTGATTTAGCGGGAAAAAGTGGAAAAGTAAAGATAAGGTTTGATTATACCAATAGAGAGAAAAGGGAATTGATGGTAAATGGAAGTAAAGAAGACATATATGTTCCATTTACGATGGTGTCGGGAATGATTCTCGATGGTAATAACTTTTCAAATGTCGAGGTAAGTTCGGGAAAGGTAATCTCGGATGGAAAAAGATATATTGTGGTAGGTCTGGCTTTTCCGGGACTTGATGAGAATCTGAACATGGCAAAGCTTTCTGAACGGTTAGAGGAAGAGGTCAGTTTTCCGGATTATGTAGAGGTTACCTGCGATGCCAAAGAGTTTTCTCTTGGATTGACAGTTACCATGGGAAGCGCGGATTTGATTTCTCAGGTAAATACAGATGCAGCAAATTCTCTTGATGACGTGGAAGAACTGATTAACAAGCTGGTAAGTGCTACTGATGAGTTGAAATCAGGAACTTCGAAGTTAAAGGATGGTTTGTCAGAACTTAAGAACAGCTTTGTGGCATATGCAGATGGAGAAAAAAAACTCACGTCAGGATTGACGCAAATCAATGATGGTGTCTCACAGCTTGATGCTAAGACACCGGAGTTGACAGACGGTATGAAGTCGCTGTTAGATGGTGTTGATGAAATTATTTCAAAAGTGTCCGGCGATGGCGGTGCTGTGGCGGGCGCAGATCAGCTTGCTGACGGCGCGGCACAGGTGGATGCAGGTGTTGGTGAACTCAAGAATCAGTCCTCAGCTTTGATAGACGGAATAGAAAAACTTGCCGTCGGTTCAAGCGCTGTTGAGGAAAATATGAATACGGCAGTGTCGGCATTTGCGGATCAGAATGGACAGCCGGGACTGACTTCAGGCTCTCAGGCAGTGGCAGATGGTGTGGCAGAATTAGAAGAACAGCTCACCGGAATGGTTCAGACAATTAATGCCTCCATTGCAGATAATAATGCCAAGATAGAACAGTGTAAGGCCGGAATAGAGAAGTGTCAGGGAGGAATACAGAGCTATGCCGACGGAATCAGTCAGACGCAGCAGGGAATTGATCAATGTAATGCATTACTGGCAGCAGGTGTAAATCCTCAGACGGGAGCAGCGTTGTCAGAACAGGAAATTGCCGGTTATACAGCGAAGGTTGCTGATCTTACCGCTAATATTGAGATGTATACAACGGAGAGCCAGAAGCTAGCCGCAACCATAGAAGAACTGAAGAGTAATATAGCACAGTTATCAGGTGCTAATGCAGCACTTACGCAGGTATTGCAGGGAATGAATCCGGAATCAATGACATCAAGTCTTAATACACTCAAAGATGGCGCCGACAAAGTGGCAGGTGGTGTGGCCAAAGTTGAGGCGGGGCTTAAACAGTTGGAGAGCGAAGGAACATCACAGGTAGCGTCAGGTCTTGCACAGTTAAATGAAAAAGTGCCTGCATTATCGGAAGGAATTGATAAATTAAAAGCGGGAACATCACAGGTAGCAGGAGGTGCCGCACAACTGGCATCCGGAATGCACACATTAGATGATGCCATTACCAATACACTTCGTCCTGGAGTTGATAAATTGTATCAGGGTGGCTTGCTGTTCAAATCATCAATTTCACAGTTATATGAGGGAACAAAGAAGGCAGCAGCAGGTGGCAGCGAACTTGACAATGGAACGCAGAAGGTTACGGAAGGAATTGCAAAGCTGTATGATGGTTCCGTTCAGTTAGATGATGGTATGGGTCAGTTTAAAGAGGAAGCTGTTGACAAGATACAGGACTTCGCAGAGAAAGATTTAAAAGAGGTGACAGACAGAATTAAGGCGACAACTGAGGCAGCAGCAGATTATACCATCTTTAGTGATGCTGCCGAGGGAAAGAGTACCAGTGTGAAGTTTATATATGAAACGGCGGGGATAGAGTAAAGAGTTATGTTGTGCATTGCCTACAGCGGTGTGTATAGGCGGCTTATCGGTAAGGAATAAGCGACTTGCTATTCACATATGAGCAGTCTGTATCGGAGCGTATGCTTGGCGGCATCCGATACAGATTGCTTTTTTATTTTATGGGTAGAAGATACTGCAAATTTGTGATATACTTTGCGGTATCGGTGGCAGGTGTATACGTATTGGTGGCAGTATCCCAAGCTATGCTTGTGATATGCAGGGATATAGAAACGGAGGCTTATATGGAGTTCGAATTGGGACAGATTGTCAAGCTGAAAAAAAAACATCCTTGTGGAAGTTTTGAATGGGAAATATTAAGAGTTGGAGCGGATTTCAGATTAAAGTGTCTGGGCTGCGGGCATCAGGTCATGATTTCGAGGCGTACAGTGGAGAAAAACTGTAAGGGTGTCAGAGAGAAAGAGTAGCGAGTGAAGAATAAAGAGTAGAGCGTTCGACGGTTACGAATAAACCGGCAGACATGCAGAAAAATAGAAAAAATACTTGACGTATACGGATAGTATTGCTATAATATATTTGTTGTCGTACTCGACCAGACGACGATATGGCGAGTTAGCCAAGTGGTAAGGCATCGGTCTGCAACACCGCTATCACCAGTTCAAATCTGGTACTCGCCTCTATCTGGGAACCCCGATTTTATCGGGGTTCTCGTGCGCTTCGGGGATATTGGCGGTAGTGGGGGATTGTTAAGGAGAGAGTCTTGGAATTGTTATTTAAAATAGCTGTATATTGCTTAGGGATTGGCAGTTGAATGTCAGTCCTCTTTTGATGTAAAAATAAATTTATCATATGCCTGCCAAATCTGTATGACGATTTGTTGAACAGACCAAGAACATTTGGATTTCTCCGGACATGCCGGCATGCAGAGGATTTAGACAAAATCCTAATTATGTTTTGAAAAAAGGACTTGCATAATCCTGAACTGTATGGTATTCAATGAACGTAAAATAACCACAAAGCCAGTATTTACAAGGCTTACAGGATTCGAAGCAGGATGCCGGGAGGAGTATTTCTGAAATTAAGAAGTTTGCAAAAAATATTACACTTAATTCACTGCCGGAGTTGTTAAAGTTGATACCTGTTGTTGGGGGAGCTTTGTCATGCGGAAGCAGAGATTAAAGAGTTTTTATTGGATTATCAAGTTGTGGATACTTGTGAAATTAATGAGGATAGTATTGGAATTACATTTGAATGGTTAGGAATGCCAGATGATGAATATGCGGAATTTGAATATAATCATGAAATGATGGATAACATTAAACACTTTATCAGTAATCTTAATCTTGTTACAGCAGGTATATCTGATGAGATTTCTTCAGAACCCTATTTTGATTTGTATGTACCATTTTAGTGCATGATAGAGATGGTTGGATATGAATTATTTTGAGCATTCATTTGGAAAGATAATAATTCTGCAAATTGGATTACTTGATTTATTTTTCTTTTGGAAGTTGTTCTATCACATTTATTGCTTTTTGTTGGAGAATCATATATACCACATCCTTTACAAAGATTTTTATTCATACTTATTGTGGCATATAATTTATGATATTCCGACTGCCGGCTCAAATATGGTTTGTGTCCGGGAGACTGATGGCCGGTACTCGCCTCTTAAGAAAACCCTGATTTTATCGGGTGCTTTCTGTATTTTGGATATCTAAATATCTCATCCGCGTCAATTTAAAAAGGCACTTTTCTTTTGATAAAACGATATACTCAATCAGTAATAATTCAAATCACTTTATATTAATAACGGTTATCTTTTGGAATCAGCTCAACTATACGACACCTCTATGCAGGAAGCCTATGTGAATGGATATTAGGATGAGTTTATTTCCTTATTGGAAATATCAGTGGAATAGTTTACTATAGGATTAAGAGAACAGTCATGGGGAGGAGTAATCCATAGTAATGGTCAGAGCAAAGGTCAGGGGGGAAAAAAGTTATGCTTGTTGACAGAACATCCAAGATACATAAATATCTCTTTAAAAAATTGTTTTTTTGTGTGTTCGGCTTGAGCCTGCTGTTTGGAATTTTTTTCACGATGATTGTTAAGAAGATATCCGATGACAGCGACAACGCAATTGTCTATATTGAGAATTGGACAGTCACTGATGAAGCAGGGACAGCTTTGAGGTTGGTAGGTCTTATAATGACAAGAGAGCCTATACGGAGAATTTTACGATTGTTTCCAGGTTACCTGATAGAATAGGACATGGCAACCTATTGTGCTTTATGAATGGGAGCGATGTGAGTGTATATATCAATGGAGAGCTGAGGAAAAATTTCAAAAATGTAAGGGACACCGGCATTCCGGGAGGCTTCTTGAAGGAATTTTATTTTCAGGTTCCTTTAAGCTCATCCGATGGAGGGGCTGAAATTAAGATTGAGAGGGTTAAGACGGACAGAAATCCGATGGTAGTTTCGGAGACCTTTGTTTCGAGCTCGCAAGGGGTATATGGCTATATGGTAGACAAATACGGAATGAACTTCTTTTTGTCAGTAGTGCTTTTTATTGCGTCTTTGCTGGCTTCTGTTGTCGGCATTGTTATGCGGATATGGATGCGGCAGTCCATAGATATGTTGTATGCGGCACTTGGAATACTGGATGTTGCCTGCTGGCTGATAGCAGTTTCCCAGTTTACTCCGTTTGTTACGGGAATCTATTATGTTGACGGATTTATGGGCTTTTTGTTCTGTATGATGATGCCCTTTGCGCTGCTGATTTATTTTAATTCGATTCAAAAGAACAGGTATAGAAAAGTCCATGCAATTTTATTCATACTATCTTTAGTCAATATGATTTTTTGGACAATGGTTCACTTCATGGGGATACAGTCGCTTCAAAAATCTATCATTTATATTGATTCCGTACTGGGCATGGTAGTGGTCTGTGTGCTCGGTACGCTGGTTATTGACATCAGGAAGGGATATGTCAGGGATTATTCCTACACAGCAAAGGGATTCTTCTTTTTTTATGATTATGTCCCTGATAGAAATAATGAAGATTGTTTTTTGGGAGAACATGACCAATGAATTTCCGATGCTGACAGGACTTTTTGGTTTACTTATAATGGTTGTGCTCCAACAGATTGATGATATCAAAAAGACAAAGGAGCACCTTGAGGAGGAGGTTCAGAGTAAGACGGAAGAGAAAGAGAAGATGTTGATTCATATCGTGGAGACACTGGCAGGAACCATTGATGCCAAGGATAAATATACAAAAGGTCACTCAAGCCGTGTCGCTGATTATGCAAGGGAGATTGCAAGACGTTTTGGATATAATGAAACCAAGCTCAATGACATTTACATGATGGGACTTCTTCATGATATTGGAAAGATTGGCGTGCCGGATGCTATCATTAACAAGACGGGAAAGCTTACGGACGAAGAATATGAGATAATGAAGGAACATCCGATTATTGGGGCAAAGATTCTGCAGAATATCAAGGAAAAATCTGGTATGGACATAGGTGCGAGATAGCACCATGAAAGATTTAGCGGCGGTGGTTATCCGGATGGCATCAGTGGGAAGGATATACCGGAAGAGACCAGGATTATTGCGGTTGCGGATGCTTACGATGCAATGACGAGCTACCGGAGTTATCGTGAGCCTATGCCACAGGAAAAGGTGAAAAGTGAAATAGAAAAGGGGAGTGGTACGCAGTTTGACCTGAGTTCGCCCAGATTATGTTGGAGATGATTGCAGAGGATGGGGATTATGATATGCGGGAAAAACAATAAGTAATGTAGCATGAAATGCATTATCCTTAAGTGGAAGTGAACAGCACATGCTATATCCTGATGATGTTCTTCGACAGATGTGAATCTTTCCGTTTGTCACAACAAAATTTTACCTAGAGTTAATGATTGCTCATGAATAAGTATAGGATTTTGTCTGTATCGGATTATCTGTCATACTACCCGGACTGATAGCTCCCCGTTTTTCAAAATCTACTTCTCATTGACTGTTAATACTGACAAGAACTTCAAACTGAAAAATACTCTAAAAAATGACGTTACTATTCACAGTCGATTTGTAGGCATCACAAATAGAGCGGTGTTATAACACCGCTTCATGCCATATACCCTATTGTAAATTCAG
>CACXFV010000013.1 GCA_902767015.1 uncultured Lachnospiraceae bacterium
CCGGTATCTCTTCCGCCTTTATCTCTCCATCCGCTTCTTCCACTTCCGGTATCTCTTCGACCTTTATCTCTGCTTCCAGCTCTTCGGCTTTGACCGCTGTCTCATGCTCTGTGACTTCTTCTATGTCAGGTTTTGCACTGATTTCTGCCTGTTCCTGTAAATCAGATACATCATCCGACATCTCTGCGATAGCATTAATGATTCCCTCTGCCTCTTTGGAATGACTTGCCATCTTACCGGCATTTTCCATATCTGAAAGAACTTCCTCTATTGTCAATTGACCTTCAATCTGAGGCTCTTCTTCTTTTTCTTCTGCCAGTCCTATCTGTCCATCTTCTTCCTGATTCAGGAATGGGGACAACGGAACTGTCTGATATAATTTTTTATTTGCTTTTAACAGTCTGTTAATCTCATCACGGTTAATCCGTTTTGTAGGCTCATTGTCATAATCATCAAGATAGTCATCAGCCGTATCCCGACTGTCCTCCTGAGTGTTATTCTCCTCCGCCTCTGCATTATCACCAACATTGACACTTTCATCAGTTATGTCTTCTTTCTACTGCAAAGATTCAGCTGCCTCATGACTACCCACCGTGTCATTCCTGTCACTATCCTGTGCTGTCATAGGATTTTCCTCTGTCTCATCATTTGACTCACTCATAAGCTTCGCCATACTCTTCGCAAGAGCCTGTTGGATATTGGCAGTGTTATAGATATTGTTTCCATCGGCAAGGTTAATCTTAATCTCGTCAATATCAATCTCAGCCGTCTTCGTAAGTTCATCACCAATTCGTTTTCCCTTACCCTCTTTACTCTTATCAAACTCAAAAATCTCAATCTTCGAGTCTGAATCAATACTATCCGGCTGTGATTTTTTACTTTGGGATGGGGAAGCATTTTTCTCCTCTTCTGCCCGGCGGTTACGCTCATAGATGCGTTCCTCCTCATCCAACTGCTGTCTCACCTCATCCAAAGTCATTCCTTCAAACTTAGTGCCTTTACCTAAAACCGTTTTACTGGTGGAGATTCCCTTAATCATATTCGCCCGCAATCTTGCCTCTTCGACAAAGTGCTTCGCAATATCGGCTGCCCGCTGTGCTTCCACTGCTGCCGCCTCTGCTGCTCTGAGTGCCTCTTCTGCACGCATAATCTCAGCTGCCTTATCCTGATAGACAATTGATTCTGCAAGGGACTTCATCGGGGAATATCCATCCTCCTCATCCTCCTCATCCTCGTCATAATCCTCCTCATCCTCATTTTCATCATATTCATACTCCTCATCCTCAACGACTGCTAAGCCATCATCTGCATTTTCACCACCGCTATGCTGCGCCTCCAACGAAGAATCCTTCTCAACATCAGCTACTCCGGCGGCATCACTATCAGCAACCGTTTTTTTACTAATCATTTCAGCATTGTTATCTTCTGCATTGCTATTTACTGTACTGCTATCTTCCTCATTGCTATTTACTGCAATAGTATCTTCTACCGTATTTTCGATATCGTTATCTTCTATCTCCAACTCTTCATCATAGGAAGACGCCTCCCGCTTTCTCTTTCTGTCACCGCCCCTGTTAGCAAATAAATTATATAACATCCCCTTTTCATACATTTTTTCGTCGGGAACTTCTTCTATCTCCAGCTCTTCTCCCATATGCTCTGCTTCATTTGGCTCTTGTTCTGCAAAAGCATCCTTCTCATCAAATGTATTTCTCTCCTGTGTTGCAAGAGAAGCCTCAGATTCCTCTTCGTCTTGTAAGCTTGTCTCTTCGTCTTGTAAGCTTGTCTCTTCGCCGTCCGGTAACTGACTGTAGTAATCATCTGCCTTCCGCCCTGCATCTGATAAGGAATCTGCTGAGACATCTGACACTATGTTCTCAGTTCCTTCCGTATTTGCCGCGCTCTCCTGCGCCGGATACTCCTGCGTGTCATCACCATAAGAATATACATTATCTGACTCTTTCGACGTAGCATATCTCTTATTGTATTCCTCCATCACACCGGTAATCAGCTTCTTTAACTCCTTCGCCTTATTAACATACTTGCCGTCATTGAACCACAACTCAAGCTCATTACACATCTCCACACACTTATCGTCTCTGCCTGCCTCATGGTACAGCTTTGCGAGCTCATATTCCCATCTCTCGTCCATCTCAACATCAACATAAGCTTCAAGAATCTGAATCAGAACGTCAATATCTTCTCCCTTCGCTTTTGCGATTCTGTATTTTAAAAGATACTGCGATACATCTGATGGGGACATATCCACAAAATCCTGATAAAACTCATCTGCCTCGACAAAGTTCTTCGTCCTGATAGCAAGAATTGTCAATTTATACGCAAGCTGCCTGCCAAGTGGTGAACGCTCATAAGCAATGAGAAGAATCTCCTTCGCTTTTTCATACTGCTTAGTGTTCTCATAGATATCCGCAACCTTGTTAATCATGGTGTTATCTTTTACCTTGTACCAGTCAATCTCATCCGCTATCGCAGCTGCTTCCTCGAAATTCTTATGGCTGTAAAGTTTCTTAATCTTATCTGATTTTACGTTATATTCGTACTTATCCACTTTTATCCATTTCCTTTCCGCTTGTCATATTCTATTATATACATTTATCATCACGGTTATAAACTCGCTCTGTTTAAAAACGTCACAATGTATCTGCGTACAATTCTCCATTTATATTGTATTAGAGAACCATCATTTTTGCAACTCATTTTTTTAAAACAGCGAAGTCTGCTCATATGTCAGCGACGTATATTCCAGCTCCTCTGTCACGACGTCACTGTGATAATCCACCACAACCGTCTGCTGCTTTCCGTTACACATCCTCTGACCAAGCACATAATTCACATCAAACCTTCCTGTAATGGCCGGTGTCACTCCTCTGGCAGGAACAATCAGCTGCACATTATTGGTTTTTAAAAGTTTAAAAATAGGCTCCCAGATGTATAAATCCTTCGCCGCACCGAAGGGATTGTCTATAAATATGACCTTTCTCAGACCTACCGCCAACGCATCCTTCGCATGAATGCTTGAAATATAATTAATAATGGAAATTAAAAACTGTATGTATATTCCCTGTGACTGTCCCGTGCTTCCCACTGCCTCCTCATAAGGCAGATATCTGGATTGTCCCGATATTCTCTCTCTTTTGTATAAATTCAGCCGTATGGCATTCATATCCGTCACAATAACAGAAAATATCTTTTTCCAGCACAGATTATTTTTGATATACCTTAGTCTGTCCTCCTGATTATCAAAGGTATCTGTGTAGCCGGCAATCCTGTCGATGTATTCAGACATTCTGTCCTTATACAATTCTTCACTGATGTACGGCACCTTAAGCTGAAGCATGGCGATGTTTTCATCGTCAATCGTGATTCTGGAAAGTCTTGACAGTCTCTCAAGCTCTGTTTTGATATTGATGCAGCTTTGCAGGCACTGGTTTTCAAAATTATCTTTGATTACCTGAATATCCGTGATTCCCTTTTCCACGCGCTGTTTTTCCAGTGCAATCAGGGAATTAATCTCTTTAAGGGCACTTACTAACTGCTCTACTGCCAATGCCGATGCCGGCATGGAAATATTGGCCCGAAGTTCATCCGCCAATCTGTCTGCACCGGATTTTTTCAAAGTATCTGTAAGCATGGTAAGCTCTCTTTCAAATTCCTCTGCCCTCTTATACCGGTCCTGAATAAACCGGTCAATATCGGCTGATGCAATATGATATTCCTCCTCTAACTCCTTTGCCTTCGTCTTCTCAAAAAATCCTGCCTCACCATCCTTTTTTAATCCGGACTTTTCCATGCTCCTCTCACAATTTTTCTTCAAAAGTGATACAATCACCTCGCTCTCCTCAAGCTCTTTTATAGACTTTTCAAGCACCGCATAGCGCTCATTTAAGTCTTCGAGGATACGGTCATTCTCATGAATAAATGTATCAATTTCTTCGCTTCCGACAAGTGACTCCTCAAATGCACCATAGGTCTTTTCAATTAAGGAAATCGCATGATTAATTTTTCCCTGTAGCTTATCTCTATCGGTACGCCTTTCATCCATAAGTGCTCTGGCTCTTGCTTTTTTCTTCCGATATTCCTCCGCCATTTTTCTTTTTTCCAGCATCATCGGCGCGGATACCGCCATTAATTCCCTCTTTGCATACAATTCATCAAACATACTCTTTGCATATCCCAGATAGTCAAGCCTTCCCAGACTTCGTTGCATGGCTGCCTGATAATGATTCAAAAGCTCTTCCTTATCTGCGACAGACCCATTCTCATGAAGCACACTGGTAAGTAATGCCTCTAAGGCAACCTCTATTTCTTCTTTTCCCACTACAATATTCTTAATTTCCCTAATGGTCTTTCCTTTATTACACTCTGCCACCGTCTGATAGATTGTCTCATCATAATAAGTCAGGTATTTCTCTTTCCACTCTTCCTCCAGTCTCTCCATCTCCTGCTGTCTCTGACGGATTCTCTCTACTCTGCCTGCATGCATATTTTTAAGGGCTGCCAGTCTCTTTGTCTCATCATTCAATTCTCGTCTCAACGCATTCACTTCTGTTTCTTTTTGATTCTTTGCTTTTTCACTTTTCTTATATGCCTCAAGCGTCTGCGAAATGCTTTTCAAAATCTCCGACTGACTCTCCCACTCCTCTTTTTCCTTCGTAAGAAGCTCGATTTTCTCTGTTATATTCTCCTCCTCTTTTGTATTCCCTGTCAGTTCGACCTTCAATGCCTCGGACTTTTCATTCTCATTTTTCAACTCTGCTTCCAGTTCTTTTAATGCTCTCCGGGGATGGATATCGGCTTCCTCCAGCATATTTTCATTAATCAGCCTGATAAAAATATAATCCTCAAAAATGACTTCTTCATTTTCTGACTTTCGCATCCTGCTTTGACCGTTTAGTTCTACCTGTTTTCTGAGCGCCTCTTTCTCCTTGTCTATGATGGCATCCTTAAAACAGTCGGGCGGGACTACCATACATAACATTGCTTCGTTTCTGATGATATCCGTATTCTTAACAGCATGATGAAAATCCTCCATTTCCTTTGCATCAATAATCGGAACAAAACTCTTTAACTTCAACTGCTCCCACATAGCAAAGTCATTCTTAAGCTGCTCGGCATTTTCATATACTATGACAGAAAAGGCAAGAATCGGATTGCGCCTGATGACACTGAGCCTATCATCCTCCTCAAGCTTTCCGATATACGCTGCCCCGCTAACTGCCAGCTTCGTATGATAACGCTTCACATAGTCAAGCACCTTCCCAATATCTTCACTCTCCGGTATCGGCCGGTTTTCGTCAAGTGCCTCCTGTCTGCGTTTTAACCATTCGGATTGCCGCTTATCCTCATTCAACCGCAGTATCGCATCTCGATATGCCATATGAATTTTCTTCTCAAGCCTTTCTGCATCCTTTTCCTGGTATACCTCTTTAATCCTTGCGAATTTCTCAGAGGAATTTAGTAATTTACTGCTTTTCTGTTGTAAAATTTCTCTCCTCTTTTCCAACGCCTCCCTTTTTGCGTTTCCTCTCTCATATTCGATTCTCAACGCAATGTTTTTTGCACGCAGGACCTCCCGTTGTTCCTCATTTGCTTTTAGCGTCTCCTTAAGCTTTGCGATTGTCACCTCTGTTTTTCCCAGTTCTGTCACCGCTTCCCCCGGCAGAAGCAGCGATGTTTTACTCTTTTTCTCCAACATCAGCACATTTAACCCTTCAAGCTCACTCTCAAGCTTGCGAATCTCATATTCACAGACGGCAAGTGCATTGCCATCCTGCTTTATTTTTTCCTCCAGCTTCTCTATTGCGGAAACTTCTTCGTTTTCTTTTGATTTTTCTCTCAACAACTCGCGCCTGATGTCATTTTTTCTTTCCTCGTCACTCAGTCTTTTTACCGCAACTGCCTCCTTCAGCTTAGCAAGAAGTTCACTGTTATCCTTCATCAGACTTTCAATTACCATAGTCTGTTTGTCATATTCTTTTTTCGCCTCAACATATTCCAGATAATCGTTCGTTCCCTCCATGAGATTCAACTCATTTAACATGGCATTGAGTTCACCCGACACATCGTCATATCGGTTTTTCCTCTCCTCGTATTCCTGCTCCCATTTTTTCAGCTCTCTCCGGTCAAGAATGATTCTTGCCGTCTCCACCTTTCTGCTCAGATTCTTCTTTTCATGAATGATATTCTCCCTCTGCAAAAAAAGTCTGTCTTTCTCCTGACCGAACCCCTGCTCCTTCCTGATAATAGAATTATACAGCTTCTTAATCCGCCAAAAACTATCTTCCATGCCGGCATAAAGCTGTCTGATAGAATTTGTTCTCTCTATAAAGCTGTCGATAATCTCCATCTGTCTGTCATAGTGGTTAATCTCCTCTTTTTTCTTAGACAGCTCTATCAGCTTGTCCTTGATATTTAACAATGTTCTGGCAAGCTTGTCCTCGGAAGCTTCTTCAAGATACCGGTTCCGGAAAGATTTTTCAATAATTTCCTCAATCAGCAGATCCTCTACCACTTTTCTTGTGGTCTTATAATTTGTCTCAAAATAAGTTCTCACATGACCTTCTGTCTTATTGATTCCCCGTATGATTTCCCACTCACTCTCATACAGACCATAACCTGCTATAAACCTCTGATAGTCTCCTTTTCTGTCAAATATTCTTACCTTGAGATTCAAGTCCTTCTTCTCAAGCTCCCGCAGATAATTCTTCAGTCCGGTGTAGGTAATTCTCTCGCCATTGTCGGAAAGCGGCAGATTTTTGATATCATTGTCATTAAAGCTTCTGTAAAAAATGCAATAATTAAAATATTCTATACTCTGGCTGTTTCCTGCTGACAAATCCTCTGCATTTTCCTGACTGCTTTCTTCGTATCCTGTCTTTTCCTTTGCCTTTCTCGCACAAAAGCCTGTCAGCATGTACTTGAAATTATCTTTGACATGTACATCGCTTAATCTCCATTCTATCAGCGAGTGAATCGTTTTACTGCCGTCACTCGTCCTGAACAGTTTTTCAATAGGCTGCTTATCATCCAGTGTGCAGTTGGGAATAAGGTTTTGAAACAGCAGAAGCATAAGCACACTTTTTCCACCGCCATTTGCGAGATCATAGATGGTATTCTTACAGGAAAATCTCATCATAAAATCATCATAAAACTGTGTTCCGAAATTATATTTCACATTATTTACGCGTATTCTGTTAATGTGTGGCATCTTTACTATCAATATGTATGCCTGCCACTTAGTACCTCGACCATTCAATTACTGACCATTTCTTATGCCGAATTTCCTAATGCACTGCTAAAGTCAACTATGAATGATTTGATGTATCAGGATGGATATGACATACATTCTCCTTTCCATTTGATTCCAGCGCTGTACTGTTTGGTTTCATTTTTGTTCATATTACTTTCTCATAATCTCATACAGCCTTCCTTTATACTCTTCAAAATAATTCTTCACAAGTGCCCTAAATCTTTTCTTAGGATAATATCTTCCCTCACTCTCAAGCATAAGGTCCTGCCTGATGAGAAAATTGAGTGTCATTTTCACAAAGCCATACTTGGAGCCTCTCGCTGCCCGCACACTTGTCTCCTCACTCGTCATCAACGGCAAATCCTCCCATAAAAGCGCAATCATCTTAAAACTATTCTCCTCCACTTCATTCAGAGCCACTACGGACAATTCGCCTGTCACCCCTGCCAATGTCCCGTCCACCGCATTGATAACATCTTCTATCTTAATGTATTCGTTAAAGGTACCACTCTCTGTGTCATGATAAAACCATGTCACGACATTATAAATAATGAAGTAACATACAAAAAGCTCTTTATTGAGTTTCACCCCTATCTCCTTTTTCAACTCGTCGTTGGAATAGCCGAAAATTCTGTTATTCTCCCCTGCGCTGACATACACTGCATACTCGTACTCATATACGGAAAGATTTAACTTCTTACAGATTGCCTGTGTGATATCATATACCTCGGCATTCGTCGTGTATTCTTCATACAGACTTTTGCTCTCCTTATCATCACGGCTGATCTCATCACCGTTAATCAGTCGCGCCACTACCTCCAATGCCTTGGACATATTTCTTTCTTCCATCACAAATCCTCATTTCCAAAAATTATATTTTGTGTCTCATGATTACCGGTCATAAGCTTGTCTTGTGTAAATGTCAAATGCAGCTGCAGCTTTCCATATTTTTTTGTAAACTCCTCATTTTGCCGGGCACATTCACATATCATCTCTTCTAAAAATGTATCCGGCTTTTGTAAGGTCACCGTCATGTCATATACATTTTTCTGGCATAAATGCACAATAAAGGAATAATAGTCTGCGCTGAAAAGTGCCTTGTCACCGAATTGTTCCCTTAAAACTTCATTATACCGTATCAGGTCAAAGGACTTCTCTCTTTCTGCAAGCGCAAACAGCGCCTCAATCAGCAGACTGTAATTACTGTGTATTCTGTCCTCCTCCAGTTCATCCGGATACTTAAAATTCTCCTCATATTCCGTATCCTCTGTCTTCTCTGCTATCTCGCCGTTATCATTTTTACAGGTGAGCATATTGTCAATCAAGGGGAGGGAAAATGTCTTTCTGACCGCCGGCTTAAACAATGGTATGATAAAACTTTCCAGTCTTGTGATATCATCACGTCTCATAAGCTCTGAAAGTGTCTTTTTGAAATCAAATGCCATCCTGATTCTATTCAGTTTAGATGCAGCAATCAATTCATCGGTCTGACTTTGCAGCGCGATACACGCTTCCAATAATTCACTGTGCTTATTCATCGCCTTATTGAGCTCATTTTCAAGATGATAGATATCCTCCATAGCCTCATAATAGCCGATATCATTTTCACAACTCTTGAGTGCCTTATCTATCAGTTCTTTGTTCTTTTTAAATAATCTCTGCTCATCCTCAAACCATTTTACTGTCCCCGACATAAATTCTTCATACAGCCTGATTCCCGCAAACACATCATAACTGATGACGTTTAATATCTCATTTTTATCTCCAATCAGCTTCGATACTTCATTATTAATCCGCATTGCCACCTCGGCGCCGCCTTTAAAATTTTTGGTAGCTATCATTTTTGACAGAAGCACCTGCGCAATGGTAATATTACTCTCCTCTTTCATCTCCTTCGTATCAAGATAGAAGGTAATCCCATCGGATGTGATAAAATACATCACCGTCTCATCAATTATTTTACTGTCAATCAGTCTTGTCCTCATCGTCTTTTTCTTTTTTGTGTCCGGATCAAAGTAGGTATAGGAAAATGGTTTTCCATCATTTTTCAATTTATCAAATATGTATCCGGTAAGTTCTTTTTCCTCATTTTTATCCGGTGTAATGTCAAAATCGCGGATATACAGCTCATGCATAAAATCTGCATATTCTTCGTATGTGACAAGCTTCTCATGAAAGTTATTCTCCTCAATAAAAAAGCGTAGCACAGCCATTAAAATATAACCCATATCCAGTATCTCATACCTGCCATCCATATACTGGCTGAAGGATACCTGTGACAGCTTAAAAAATGGGTAATACTTTTTTAAGTTATGCATACGCTCATTATGACCACTTACTATATCCCTGATTAATGTATATTCCTGTGACATATGTCATCTGCCTTTCTGTACATGATTGATAAAATATCCTCCGAACTGTCGGCTATATCCGCTACATGTCCACTCTTCCCTCTAATGCTTTCAACAGTGTAACCGAATCCACATATTCCAGGTCTCCCCCCACCGGAACACCACTGGCTATTCTTGTCACCTTAATTCCCGTCGGCTTTATCAGCTTGCTGATATATACAGCCGTAGTCTCACCTTCCAGGCTGGAATTGGTAGAGATAATCACCTCCCGGATATCTCCCCTCAACCTCTCTATCAGCTCCTTCAGCTTGATATCATTCGGTCCGATTCCTAACATAGGAGAAATCGCACCATGCAGAACATGATAGACACCGTGATACTGTCCTGTCTTTTCATAGGCTGCCAAGTCTCTGGTATTCTCCACCACCATGATGGTCTGGTGATCACGCTTATTACTTTTGCAGATAGGGCACAACTCTTCATCTGTCAACGTATAACATTGCTTACAGTATCTCACATTCTTCTTGGCACCTGTTATCGCCTCCGTCAGAGAATCTACCTGCTCCTGTGGCATATTGATGATATGAAAGGCAAGACGTCCCGCCGACTTTGGACCAATCCCCGGAAGCCTTGAAAACTCTTCTATCAACTTTAATATATGACTGCTGTAGTAATCCATCTTAGAATGGGAAACCTCCTCCTAAGCCACCGAGACCTCCCGTTATCTTTGACATAGACTGGGATGTCAAATCTTCCATCTGTCTTAACGCTTCATTGGTGGCTGCCATGATTAAGTCTTCTAACATCTCAATATCCTCCGGATCCACTACCTCTTCTGCAAGCTTGACTTTAACAACCTCTCTCTTTCCTGATACCGTCACCTCGACAGCACCGCCACCCGCTGATGCCGTAATCTCCTTCGTCTCCAGCTCCTTCGCCTGCTCCTCCATCTGCTTTTGCATCTTCTGTGCCTGCTTCATTAAATTGTTCATATTTCCCGGCATTCCGCCCTGAAATCCGCCTCTCTTAGCCATGACTCAAAAATCCTCCTCTTCTTCATCTTCATCATCAATATTCTCTACTTCAAAATTAATCATATCTTTGGTTAAATCCATATATTTTTTATGATATTCTTCCCCGGCACCAATGCATCTGAGTTCGACCTTCACATCTTTTCCCACATGCCTTGCTATGGTCTGCCGTATTAACTCTATATTCTCCGGCTTGTTATCCTGTTCCCACTCAATCGATGACTCATACACCACACACAATACCGCATTTTCATCGACAGATAACCGGTTCTTCCTGATACAGACCCCCAGATGACCTGAAATGCCACTTGTGATGTTGTACCAATTATCGGCAACCTTTCTTACCTCCTCAGGAACAGCCACCTGAAGCTTCTCCGGCTCTGCGGCATGTGCCGTGACAGCATTCCCACCGTTGGAAACCTCCGGCATCCCCTGGGGCGGGGCAGAATTATTAACTAGTATACCATCTTTCAGTTTTTTTTCAATATTGGAAACACGATTTTTCAGTGATTCATAATCAAGCTCCATTGCCGGCTGCATAATTTTTATCAGCGCAATCTCTATCAGCACCCGCTTTTGTGAAGAAAATTTTATCTGGTTGGAAAGCTCTGACAAAATCCTGATATATCGCATAATCGTATTCATCTCGACAATCTCTGCTTCTTCTCTGAGAGCTGCGAGTTTTTCACCGGACATATCAATGATGTCTTCTGTATCACGGGAAGTCTTTATCAAAAGAAGGTTCCTCAAATACCATGTGAAATCCGTAACAAATTGCGCCAAGTCTCTGCCGTAGCTTACCATCTCCTCTAACAGCTGCATACAGGACAGGGTATCTTCACTGATAATCGCCCGCAGCATATTGCTGAAAATATCGGTATCAACCGCACCAAGAATATCCAATGTTTTGTCATAAGTCAACGGTTCTCCTATGCTGAATGCTTCACACTGGTCAAGCAGACTTAAAGCGTCTCTTAAAGAACCGTCTGCCGTCTTGGCAATATAGCGAAGCGCCTTATCTTCTATCTCCATGTGTTCTATATCCGCAAGCTCCTTTAGCCGCGCCTTGATGGTATCGACAGAAATATGCTTAAAATCATATCGCTGACATCTGGACAAAATGGTAATCGGTATCTTGTGCACCTCCGTCGTTGCCAATATGAAAATAACATATGCCGGTGGCTCCTCCAGTGTCTTTAGCAGTGCATTAAATGCGCTTGTAGATAACATATGAACCTCATCAATAATATATACCTTATATCTTCCCGAGGCCGGTCGATACTGCACTTCCTCCACTATCTGCCGGATATTCTCCACACCATTGTTGGAGGCTGCATCCATCTCTATAACATTCATGGAGGTTCCCGCTGCAATCGCCCTGCAGGTATCACACGCATTACATGGATTACCGTCAACCGGATGTTCACAGTTGACGGTCTTTGCAAATATCTTAGCTACAGTTGTCTTACCTGTTCCCCTTGTCCCGCAGAACAGATAAGCATGTCCGATTCTGTCTGAAATAATCTGATTTCTAAGTGTTATTGTGATGTGCTCCTGACCTTTTACATCATCATAATTGTCAGGTCTGAATTTTCTATATAAAGCTGTATAAGACATTTTTATACATACCTCTTTTATGATAAATTAGGTGTTACTATTCACCGTCAATCTCCGAAACTGATACCGATGAGTTTTGCTTCTTTGATCATGGATGAATTCGGATCTACTACTTTCAGCTTTCCTGCCACCTCATTCAGCGGAACCTTTACAATCTCTCCATTTCGCATACCAACCATGTAGCCATACTCCTTATTGAGTATGAGATTCGCTGCCGCCGCACCAAATCTTGTGGATAATACTCTGTCATACGGACACGGACTGCCTCCTCTTTGTGTATGTCCCGGAATCGTCACTCTGATTTCCTGACCGGTCTTCTCTTTAATCTTAGCGCCCAATTCATAGGAAACTGACGGATAAATGGATTTCTCCCGTTTCTGTTTTAACTTTTTCTTGGTAAGCTGTGCGTCCTCTTTTGATATAGCACCCTCTGCCACTGCCAGTATGGAAAACCGCTTACCCTCTCTGGTTCTCTTGTCAATTGCCGCAACGACTTTATCCAGATCATATGGAATCTCCGGGAGAAGGATGATGTCAGCACCGCTGGCAATTCCGGCATGCAATGTCAGCCAGCCCACCTTATGTCCCATTACTTCTACGATAAATACTCTTCCGTGAGAAGCTGCCGTCGTATGAATACAGTCAATGGCGTTAGAGGCAATATTGACCGCGCTCTGAAAACCAAAGGTAATATCCGTTCCATATATATCATTATCAATGGTCTTTGGAAGCGTAACAATATTCAATCCCTCCTCCTTAAGCAGATTTGCCGTCTTATGTGTTCCATTTCCTCCAAGGATAACAAGGCACTCTAATTTCAGCTTCTTGTAGGTATCCTTCATCAGCTTCACTTTATCTCTTCCCTTTTCATCCGGAACCGTCATAAGCTTAAACGGCTGTCTTGATGTTCCTATGATGGTTCCTCCCTGTGTAAGAATCCCCGAAAAATCCTTGGTCTCCATTTTCCTGTAATTGCCATACATCAGACCCTTATATCCCTCTAAGAAGCCATAAATTTCTACATCACTCAGATTCTCATATAACGCCTTTGCCACGCCACGCATAGAGGCATTCAGACTCTGACAGTCGCCGCCACTTGTCAACATACCAATTCTCATAATTTTTGCCACCTTTCCTTAATTTCTATGCTTTATTCTACCACATATTTCTACTTTTGTCAGCCTTTCGTGTATACATCATAATGATGTTACTATTCACAGACAAAAAAAATCTGCCAAACGAATGCCTGACAGACCTGATATCTATATTTTAATCCGCGCGCTTTGCTTTGTATACAGCCCATAAGCGTTACCTCTACAGTTAACTCGGCTCAGGCTGCCTCACGTCACCCGGGAGATTCTACTTAGTGCTGCTCCATTCCTGACCTGACACGGTTCATAGAGTCCCGCTGCGTAAGACCTGAACTTCAACGCCACTTATAAAGGGCAGCCCTACAGGATGTATCCGAGGCAAAGCATCACCCCTGCTATAGCGGATTGCAGGTACAGGACGCCGCTACTTCCCCGGCTGCGCGGAAACTTTATAACTTGTTGAATATCATTACTTAACCACGATTGATTGTAATTCAAACTTTTTCACACTTTACTCTTAGAAGTATACCTAAATTGAGCGGTATTGTCAATTATTTCTTTTCGACAAATGCAGCTTCAGACCGCCGGCCGGATTCCTGAATGGAATATGCTGCCTGATACATTGACCACTCATCAAGCGGCAACAGTCTTTCAGGCTTTTCCACATTTTTCATATTGCCCACTATTTTATCATTATCATGCTACAAATAAGCGCTATTATGACCGAACAATCTAAAAAAGGCATCGCTAACACTCTGTTTCCTTCTACATAATTTCTTTTTTTCTTTTTAAAAAACACGGAACGGGCAATGCCGGTTAACAATAAAAACATTACAACAGCCAAGCTAATCCATCTTCCCAGATAAATACTGCACATCATTATCCCTTTCAAAATTCCTCCGCCTATCACTCCGGATACTATAGCAAATGCGATAAAACCTACAATAACAGTAATCGCAAACGCTATCAATGACTCACGCATCACACATATCCCTTTTCCCCAAAAATGATACACTAAATCGACGATTCCTCCGCCTATCCATGTATACGCATTAATTTCTTCTTTCAATTTTTCTTCAACCGTTGCAACGGATAAAACCATGCACAAAATACCTATTTCTATGTATATCCAAATCATATCTATATTCCTTTCTGTACAGCTCATACTTAATTGCAACATTTTTCATTGATAATATCGCCAATCAAAACTTTCTTTCCTTCAAAGGCAAATCCGTATTTTTTGATGTTCTCCTCCGACATGCTGACCACCATTCCCAGCACAAAGCCATGATAGAAGCGCTCCGTTTCCTCACCCATAGGTCCTTTTCCCGTATCAAAATAACTGAATACCGTCTCGCACATATGCGTCATATGCCTGTTCATCATCTTTAGAGCACCGTAACATCTTTAACACCCGCAAAAGACAGACTGATAACCGGGTAGGTTCCCTGTAATTTCCTGTATTCCTCGTGCTGCCATATCTGCAACCCTTCAAACAGGTCGCCCCTGCCCTGATAACGGTTAGAAAAAATACTTCCAACATACTCATATTCAACGTCTTGCCAAAACGGCGTGGACGGGTAATCAGGGTAACACTGTCACCATTCTCCCACCACTGCCTGATAAATGCTTTCTATCTATATAAAATCACTCTTTTTTGATAATCTCTTCAAAATCCTATACGCCGATTACCACTGTTCTTGCCATATGCACGATACCTCCTTTGGGTCTCAAATAGTGGTCAGGAATATTAGTAACTATTATATCATTTCTGCGTGGATATTTCCATTACAAAAGATCTAAGACAGCGTTGAGGAATGAATTTTATTTATCCTATTTCCTTAAGCTGAATTTTTTATATTTTTCATCTTCCATTCAACCACCACCTATGGTACAATATCTTTGTTACTCAAGATATACGTCTGTATATCTGTGTATATATGATACATCTTCAGGCGTTACTGTTTTGCTTCTGAAACTTTCCAGTAACCATGAAGATGTATTTTTTTTCGTTTGTTTCAATCTCTTTACATATGGATTCCATGCCAGATACAACTGCATTAGAATATCGGCTATCTGTGTTAACAGATAATGATTTTTAATCGCATTACTGTTCCTGCTGTTTAAATGCTCTATCTGGTACAGACCATTTTTTTGATTATTGAAGCCTTCATTTTCTATTTTCCACCTTCCCCTTCCGGCAAGTATCATTTCTTCCAGATTTCTTTTTGTTAGATGCAGGCTTGTAACCCATCTAAAACGCACCTTTTGTTTTTCCTTTTTTCCTGTTTCTTTTTCATATTCGTACTCAAACACATTCATAACCGGTTCCTTTCCTGCTACTTTCTCTACATTATTGGCAAAAAATCCGGTTCCTTCTTCAATGCATAAATTGGTTTCAAATTGGCTATCCTCCGCTGATCTGATCCACTCAAAGCTTTCGTCCACTATCTTCTGACTGCTTCCTTTTAGTGTGAACAGATACTCCCAGTGATACGTATCCTTACACAGTTTCATAAACGGTACTGTAGCGTATAAGGCATCCCCCTGTATACACATTGGCAGCCTTAGATAGTCTTTTTTTATTTTTCCCAGCAACCGTTTGGCTACGTTTTGTTCACAATCCTGTTTTGATACATTCTCTTTTTCATTCTCTATAAATTCCGTACCTATACTTATCACAATATTTTTACTTA
>CACXFV010000014.1 GCA_902767015.1 uncultured Lachnospiraceae bacterium
ATGGAAAAAAGTTATGATGGAAAAGAAAGATGGAGAAATCGAAACGTAGGATTTCGGGTATCAGAGGAAGAGGCACTATTGTTGTATAGAATAGTGGAATTAACAGGACTTACAAAGCAGGAGTATATCTTGCGGAGACTATCAGATCGTGAAGTGGTGGTTCAGGGAAATCCAAGAGTATTTAAAGCGTTAAGAAAATATATGATACTCATTTACGAAGAATTAAAACGTCTGGAATATGTGAGTCCTGATAATGAGGAACTGTTAATTGTGTTAGAAATGGTTGCAACCATTATGAAGGGGATGATGAATGAATATGACGGATAAGAAAAAAGAAGAGGTTACTCATAATCCCGCTATTGGCGTAGCAGGAGAGCAACCTTCCCAAATGTATAACAAAGATATTATAACAAAGATATTATAACAGATAAGGCATGTTCTGACAATTTGCAAGCCGTGGATTTTCAGAAAATATTAGATTATAAAATTGATAAAAAAGCTTTGGCTGACAGGGATGGTCTTTCGACCATCTCTATGGCTGAACTTTATGAGACAGTTTATCCGCCTAAGTCGGTGTTGGTAGATGGATTTTTATATGCAGGAACCTATCTGTTTGTAGGGGCACCGAAGGTTGGTAAATCATTTTTTATGGCACAGCTTGGATATCATGTGGCAAAAGGACTTCCACTTTGGAATAACAAAGTGCATCAGGGAACAGTTCTCTATCTTGCTCTTGAGGATGATTATGCAAGATTACAAAAGAGATTATCCAGAATGTTTGGAGTGGACGGAACAGAGAGTCTTCATTTTGCAACTCAGGCAAAGGCTGTCAGTAATGGACTTGATAATCAGTTTGATTGCTTTGTGAAGGAGCATCCTGATGCGAGACTGATTATTATAGATACTTTGCAGAAAGTCCGTGAAGTCAGTAGCGATGGTTACGGATATGCCAGTGACTATGAAATCGTAACCAAGTTAAAAGCCTTTAGTGATAAGCATAATATCTGTCTGCTGGTGGTTCATCATACAAGAAAGATGAGCTCGGAAGACAGTTTTGACATGATATCCGGCACAAACGGACTTCTGGGTGCAGCGGATGGTGCATTTATTGTACAGAAGAAAAAATGAACGGATAATCAGGCGGTTATGGATATCGCAGGTCGTGACCAGCAGGATTTACGGATGACACTTGAATTTGACAGGGAGCATTGCCTTTGGAATATGACAAAGATGGAGACGGAACTGTGGCATCAACCACCGGATCCGCTGCTTGAAGTAATTAATCAGTTCCTTGAACGATCAGGTGGCTCATGGAAGGGAACATCAACGGAGTTAATTGGGGTGTTGGAAAATATGGACCTGCAACCGAATGTATTAACACGTAAATTAAATGTATCTGCAGAGAGGCTGTTTAATGAGTACGGGATAAGCTACGAAAGCAGAAGAAATCATGATGGCAGGTGCATTTGTCTTAGTAAAGAAAATAATGCAAATGATGAAAAGTTAGAGCATTAATGTATTGGTGCGTGACGATATGTGACGGTTGTGACGGCATTTTATATATATAGTAAATATCGTCACTATCGTCACGACCGTCACGGAAAGGATGGTAATTATGGAAAATAAAACAATATTTGATAAATTAGGTGTTCAGTATGAAGAAAGAGACGGTCTCTTTTATTCGTGTATTTCTATGTCAGAAGAACAGATTGATGTAGGAAAGTATGGATTGCTTTGGATGGAGTATATGAAAGAAGAACATCCGGGAAGATATATGAGCCTTAGATGCTGTTGTGGATTAAGAGAAAAGGCAGTTCAGGTAAATGAAGAGGCTTACAATATGATTGATAGTACTATGGAGCAATATTTGCAAAAACATAAACCGGAGAATAAAGCTTCCACTATGGATATGTGGAGAATTAGGGAAGAGGCAAAGCTGGTGGCAGAGGAAATGATTTTAAATGCATTTGTAATGCAATTTCATTAGATGCATTAAGAAAATAATATTGCTAGCAGAAATGTATAGCAAAAAAGAAAAGTGCTATCTTTTTTACAAGCATTTGGGCAAAAAGATAGCATTTTTGTATATAAAGATGCTTGGAATAAGAAAATGGCTTGTGAATGTGCTTTAAGAAATGTAATGCAAAGATGAATGCAATAATTTAAAAGTTTGAAGGTTGGTAGGTAGAAAAGTTGGTATTAGAATTTTAATAGTGGCATAAAGATGCTCTGAAATAATGTGTTTGAATAATTCTAATGCACTGATTGACACAAACTATGCTCAAATATTTAATGAAAAATAAGACAGATTATGATATAATTATATGGAGTGTATATTTTATCAGAAAAGGAGCAGAAAATGGAGCAGATTAAAGAATATCTTATAAACAAGATTTTTACAGTTCCTTATATTGATAGATTAATATTTGAACATTCCGTTCCAGATTCGTTTCTTAAATGTATATCTAGATATGTTAAGAATGAAAAAATAACATATGGACAGGCGATTAGTAAAATATATCAATATATGGATGATGAATATAGAAATGAGTATTTTTATAAAAATACCATTTTAAATGAGTTGTTGATAAAAAAACATGATTTGTATACAACTGCAGCATTAAGTGAGTTACCAATAGCTAATTCAAAAGCGGATTTTGTAATGATTAACGGCAAGGGAATTGTTTATGAAATTAAAACAGATTTGGATAGTTTAGTGAGATTAGATAATCAAATTGCTGATTATTATAAACTATTCAGCTATGTATATGTGGTTGTAGGCAAAAAACAGTTGAATAAGGTTAAAGAACATTTAGAACATTCAACTGTAGGAATCTACGAGTTGACAAAAAATCAAAAACTCATTTGCAGAAAAAAAGCTTTATATGAAAGGACAAAATTGTCATATGAAGCAATGTTTCAGGTTTTGAGAAAGCATGAATTTGAATATATTCTGCTAAAACACCATGGTAAGTTACCAGAAGTAAATGCTTTTGAATACTATAGAGAGTGTTTTAAATGGGTGAAAAAGATAAATATTATAACACTACAAAAAGAGATATTGAGTTGTTTAAAACAAAGGACCTTACTTAAAATTGAGGATATAGATGAAGATTCAATACCGTATGAACTAAGGTTTTACGCATATTTTTCAAAAAAATATAGAAATGATATAGCAAGAATTAATAATTTTTTGGAGAAAGAAGTGGAGGTTTAACTTATGTATTATCCATATTTAAGAGGTAGACAAAATGAATTACTTTGCTTACGTGAATTATTAGAACAAGATTATCTTAGTCAGTATATTGTACCTGTGATAGAACCAGTTAGATACAATAGTACATTGTTTACTACATTATCTGCATTTATTGAAAAAGAAAGAAAAATTATTCTTATTTGCAATCCTCAAGCTGGGAGATATGAGGAGCTTCCTGTATAATTCAAAGTGTGGATGAGACGTAAGTCAGATTTACAAAAAGAGATACCTCAGCTAAACTGTCATTACTG
>CACXFV010000015.1 GCA_902767015.1 uncultured Lachnospiraceae bacterium
AAACCGCTGTAGATTTAACCAGGAGGTAAAAAGAATGAAGAAAGCTATTTTAGCAACAAAAGTCGGAATGACTCAAATCTTCAATGATGACGGTGTGCTGACACCGGTTACTGTACTTCAGGCCGGACCATGTGTGGTAACACAGGTTAAGACAGTTGAAAAAGATGGCTATAGTGCAGTTCAGGTTGGTTTTGTTGACAAGAGAGAAAAGTTAGTTAACAAGCCGATGAAAGGAATGTTTGACAAGGCTGGAGTTTCTTACAAGAGATATGTAAGAGAATTCAAGTTCGAAAATGCTGAAGAATACAATGTGAAGGATGAAATCAAGGCAGATGTATTTACAGCAGGTGATAAAGTAGATGCTACTGCAATCTCAAAAGGTAAGGGATTTCAGGGCGCAATCAAGAGGCATGGTCAGTCAAGAGGACCTATGGCACATGGTTCTAAGTATCACAGACATGCAGGCTCTAACGGTGCTTGTTCAGATCCTAGCAAGGTATTCAAAGGAAAGAAAATGCCGGGACATATGGGTGCAAGACAGATTACAATTCAGAATCTTGAAATTGTGAGAGTTGATGTGGAAAACAACTTACTCTTAGTGAAAGGCTCAGTGCCGGGACCAAAGAAAGCATTGATAACAATTAAAGAGACTGTAAAGTCTGCTAAATAGGTTTTTGTGAGAAAGGAGGAACATACAGATGGCAAAGGTATCTGTTTACAATATGGAAGGCGCACAGGTTGGCGATATAGAACTTAGCGATGCTGTATTCGGTGTAGAAATTAATGAACATCTTGTACACATGGCAGTGGTCAGCCAGCTTGCAAACAATCGTCAGGGCACACAGAGCACAAAGACACGTTCTGAAGTGAGCGGCGGTGGAAAGAAACCATGGAGACAGAAAGGAACAGGTCATGCAAGACAGGGTTCTACAAGATCTCCACAGTGGACAGGCGGCGGCGTAGTATTTGCTCCGAAGCCAAGAGATTATTCATTTAAGATGAATAAGAAAGAAAAGAGACTTGCTCTTAAGTCAGCTCTTACATCAAGAGTACAGGAAAACAAGTTTATTGTTGTTGATGAGCTCAAGATGGATGAGATTAAGACAAAGTCTTTTGCAAATACATTATCAAACTTAAAGGTTAATAAAGCATTAGTTGTATTGAATGATGATAATAATAATGTTGTGTTATCTGCAAGAAACATTCCTACCGTTAAGACAGCATATACAAATACAATTAATGTCTATGATATATTAAAATATGACACAGTAGTAATTGATAAAGCTGCTGTAGCGACAATCGAGGAGGTGTACGCATAATGGCAAATGTACAATACTATGATGTAATCCTCAAGCCTGTTATTTCAGAAAAGAGTATGAATGAGATGGCAGATAAGAAATATACCTTCTTAGTTCATGTAGATGCGAACAAGACAATGATTAAAGAGGCAGTCGAGAAGATGTTCGAGGGAACGAAGGTAAAGAGTGTCAACACAATGAACATAAACGGCAAGAAACGCAGAAGAGGCGCAACTGTTGGTAAGACAGCGGCTAAGAAGAAAGCAATCGTTCAGTTGACAGAAGACAGCAAAGATATTGAAATCTTTGAAGGCTTATAAGATAGAATAAGCAGATATACGCAGTAAAGCGTGATAATAAACATCTGAAAGGAGAAACAAAAATGGGAATCAAAACATTTAACCCATATACACCTTCTAGAAGAAATATGACAGCACTTGACAATGCTGAGATTACAAAGTCAAAACCTGAGAAGTCACTTACTGTTTCTTTAAAGAAGAATGCCGGACGTAACAATCAGGGTAAGATTACGGTAAGGCATCATGGTGGCGGTTCTAGAAGAAAATATAGAATAATAGATTTCAAGAGAAGAAAAGATGATATACCGGCAAAGGTTGTTGCGATAGAATATGATCCTAACAGAACAGCAAACATAGCATTGATATGTTATGCAGACGGAACAAAGGCATATATTCTCGCACCTAATAATTTAAAGGTTGGTATGACTGTAGAGAGCGGTGCAAATGCTGAAGTTAAGGTTGGTAACTGCCTGCCGCTTTCAGAGATTCCGGTAGGTACAGAAGTACACAATATCGAATTATATCCGGGCAAGGGCGGACAACTCGTTCGTGCAGCAGGTAATGCGGCACAGTTGATGGCTAAGGAGGGCAAGTATGCCACTCTTAGGTTACCGTCAGGTGAAATGAGAATGGTACCTATTGTGTGCAGAGCAACAATTGGTACAGTAGGAAATATTGAACATGATCTTGTAAAGCTTGGTAAAGCAGGTCGTAAGAGAAATATGGGTATCAGACCTACAGTTCGTGGATCTGTTATGAACCCTAATGACCATCCGCATGGTGGTGGTGAAGGTAAGACAGGAATCGGTCGTCCGGGTCCGTGTACACCTTGGGGTAAACCAGCACTTGGTTTGAAGACAAGAAAGCAGAATAAAGCTTCTAACAGGCTCATTGTAAGAAGACGTGACGGTAAAAACATGAAATAAAGGAGGTAGTACCCTATGGCTCGTTCATTAAAAAAAGGACCATTTGCGGATGCAAGCTTGCTTAAGAAGGTAGACGCAATGAATGCTTCAGGTGATAAAGCAGTTATTAAGACATGGTCAAGACGTTCTACAATCTTCCCACAGATGGTTGGACATACAATCGCAGTTCATGATGGCAGAAAACATGTGCCTGTATATATTACAGAGGATATGGTTGGACATAAGCTCGGAGAGTTTGTTGCCACAAGAACATACAGAGGACATGGAAAAGACGAGAAGAAGAGCAAGTCTCGTTAATAGAGTTATTTGAAAGGAGGTCACTTAAAGATGGCTAAAGGACATAGATCCCAGATTAAGAGAGCAAGAAATGCTGAAAAGGATACAAGACCATCAGCTAAGTTATCTTATGCAAGAGTGTCAGTTCAGAAAGCATGCTTCGTATTAGATGCCATTAGAGGAAAAGATGTTGAGACAGCACTTGGTATCTTAGCATATAATCCAAGATATGCATCATCAATTATAGAAAAATTATTAAAATCAGCAATCGCTAATGCTGAGAACAATAACGGTATGAGCGCTGATAACCTTTACATTGAGGAGTGTTATGCAAATAAAGGACCTACAATGAAGAGAATCAGACCTAGAGCACAGGGAAGAGCTTACAGAATTGAGAAGAGAATGAGTCATATCACAATCGTTCTTAATGAAAGAGCTTAATCTCAATGTATCGTTTATTGAAAAGAAAGGAGATATAACATGGGACAGAAAGTTAATCCTCATGGCTTAAGAGTCGGAGTAATTAAAGACTGGGACTCAAAATGGTATGCAGAAGCAGATTTTGCAGACAACTTGGTTGAAGATTACAAGATAAGAACATACCTTAAGGATAAGTTATACAGCTCAGGTGTTGCAAAGATTGAAATCGAGCGTGCCTCTGACAGATTAAAGGTAATCGTTCACACAGCTAAGCCGGGTATCGTAATCGGTAAGGGCGGTGCTGAAATCGAGAAGCTTAAGGCAGAAGTTCAGAAGTTTACAGCTAAGAAATTAGTAATAGATATCAAAGAAGTTAAGAAACCGGATAGAGAGGCACAGTTAGTAGCAGAGAATATTGCGCTTCAGTTAGAAAATCGTGTTTCTTTCAGAAGAGCAATGAAGTCTACTATGTCAAGAGCAATGAAGACAGGTGCAAAGGGTATTAAGACATCTGTATCAGGTCGTCTTGGCGGTGCAGATATGGCTCGTACAGAGTTTTACAGTGAAGGAACTATTCCACTTCAGACATTACGTGCTGATATCGATTATGGATTTGCTGAGGCAGATACAACATATGGAAAAGTCGGCGTGAAGGTTTGGATTTACAAAGGTGAAGTTCTTCCAGTCAAAGAAGTTAAGGAAGGGAGCGATAAATAATGTTAATGCCTAAGAGAGTAAAGCGTCGTAAACAGTTCCGTGGCTCAATGGCAGGTAAAGCCCTTAGAGGAAACAAAATTACGAATGGTGAGTACGGTCTCGTCGCTTTAGAACCAGCATGGATTAAATCAAACCAGATTGAAGCTGCCCGTATTGCAATGACACGTTATATCAAGCGTGGTGGTAAAGTTTGGATTAAGATATTCCCTGATAAACCAGTAACAGCAAAACCGGCTGAAACACGTATGGGTTCCGGAAAAGGAACATTAGAGTACTGGGTTGCAGTAGTAAAGCCAGGACGTGTAATGTTCGAAATTGCAGGAGTACCGGAGGAGACAGCCAGAGAAGCATTACGTCTTGCTATGCACAAATTACCTGTTAAGTG
>CACXFV010000016.1 GCA_902767015.1 uncultured Lachnospiraceae bacterium
GACATGAGCCATCTCACAAAAAGGACACATAAGATGGCGGAGGTCACCAATATAGGGGATAACCTCCAGCTTGCACTGTTCAACTTTCCAAATGTCCATCCCATTAATATGAGAAGTGTCGTAAATTGATGTACCAATATCATAATGCGATAGGATAATTCTTCAAACCGGTAATATAAAAAAGCCATCACAACCGGAATAACCATCAACACTATCGCAAAAATAATCCTCAACAGATTCCTTATGCCGTCCGATGAAAAAATCAGCATATTTGTCTTGACCCTGACCCCCAACAATTCAAACATCATGGAAAAATATTTTAAAAAATTATTAACCCATTCACTGCTGTTTGAAAAAGAGGAATACGCATCTGCATACCCTGCCTTTACACCGCCATTGACATATTTTCCTAACAATAATCCTGCCACAATCCCCAGGACCATAATGAATGCCAGCAGATATCGTTTGATATTTTCCCATGAAAACAGCTTTACTTTAAAATCAAAGAATCTCTCTGCCACCAGAGCAGCCAGTACCGGAAGACCGTACATTGTAACGGACTGCATCCCATTTGCACAGACAAGCATGGTAAAGACAAAAAATAAAAGATACCATTTTATCTGTCTCCTGAATGGTGTTTTGTCACTCATGACGGCAATACATTTTAACACCAATGCTACTCCTGCCATCAGAGATAATGCCCCCAAACTATAATATATAATATGCTCCCAAAAGATTTCCCGGAGCTTTGCGCTTGCCGATACCGTGAATAACACGGAGGGCATCATAATATATATCCATATAAATTTAAGCTTCATGGCACGTGTCATAGCATATATCGCAGCCATAAACAGCACGGCAAACAGAACCATGGCATAAATCTGTGCTCTGACACTGACGCCGAACACTGCCACAAACGGCATCATCAGCAGTTGCCCCCCAAATGGCAGCAATGCCGCATAATAAAAATCTTTATTAATCAGTGAATGTCCGTCAAGTGCTGCCTGTGCCCACATAATCGTATCCGTGCAATCAGAGTGATACTGTCCCTTTGACAGAATTAAAATATAGAACAAAACCAATCCCATAGAGAAATAGCCAAATAGTATCATTCCAAATTCAGCAATCCCATGGATTTTTTCTCTATTTTGACTCATGATATTCTCCCTCAACATTGACATTCCATATATTGCTCTTATCACTGATATGATGCAGGATATTTTTCACCGCCTCAAAAGCTGTCATCATTGAATGATCCATATTGTTATATCTGTGTTGTCCGTTTCTTCCTACACAATACAGATTCTCTATGGTATTAAGATATTCAATTACCTTGGGCATCTCACAATAGGTGTCAAAATAAGCCGGATATGCCTTTTTGACCTTCTCTCTGTGGGCATCCAGAATATCCTCCGGTGATGAAATCAATTTCATTTTAACCAGCTCTCTGCCAACATATTTCAGACACTGTTTTTCCGAAAGGTGAAAAAAACGGTCATTTTCATTACAAAAATATTCAAGACCTATCCATACCTTATCCTCTACATCCTCTACCATATACGGAGACCAGTTATTAAAAATCTGAATTCTTCCCAGTCTCACTCCGGTATCCTGCACATAAATCCAGCAATCCGGCACAATATTGTTAAGGGTTTTCAGTTTTGTCTCATTCTTCAGTTTTAGCCTTTTCACCAAAACTCCCACTGTCACAAAGTCGCGATAAGGAAGTCCCGATGCTATCCTTCTGATGTTCTGTGGTACTTCCTCCATCCCCTCGAGCAAATTCTTCACAGGCATGGAGGAGATAAAGATATCTCCTTCAAGTGTATGTATTTTCCCACCACTTTCATAGTCCACACTGCTGATAAAAGACTTATCGCTTTTTTGATGAAGCTTTACTACTTTTGCACTTTTCTTAATCACGCCTCCCATTCGCATAAATTTCTCTGCCGTTGTCTCCCACATCTGCCCCGGACCGTATTTTGGATAGTAAAACTCTTCAATTAATGAGGTTTCTGTCGTTTTCCTGTTATTATCCCTTCCCTGCTTTTTGTTAAGTGCCTGTGCCAAAGGAAGTTTTGACAGCATGTCATGTAAAATAGCCAAAATGGAAAGTCCCTTTACTCTCTGTGCCCCCCAGTCAGCAGAGATATCTCTCGGATGACGCCCCCATAGTTTTTCTGTATACCCCTCAAAAAACATGTGATATAAAACTCTGCCGAATCGATTGATGTAAAAATTCTCAAGTGAAGTCTCTTCCTTCTTATGAATACAAGCATACAAATAGCTGAACCCTGCCCTGACAGTAGTCACAAATCCCATGTTTTTTATTGTCTGCCACTTAAGGCTGACAGGATAATCAAAAAACTTATCTTTATAATAAATTCTGGACACACGGTTTCTGACAAGCATTACTCTGTCTTCCGTCTCAGGGTCCGGTCCGTTTCTTTTATATTTTTTCTTTCTTTTCAGTACTTTATCATCATAGGCAGGCTTTCCCTGCATAGGCATCATATTCTCCCACCACTGTGTCACTTCGTCACTTTTGGAAAAAAAACGATGACCGCCTATGTCCATTCTATTTCCATAATGCCTTACGGTTCTTGAAATTCCTCCAATCTCATTACTCTCCTCAAGTATAACAACCTCATATTCACCATTTCCCTGTTTTAACAACTCATAACCGGCTGTCAGTCCTGCCGGACCTGCGCCAATGATTACTACTCTCTTAGACATATCCTGAATTACCTTTCATTGATTGCCGGTCAACTTAATACCGGCTCCATACTCTCTTACTGTTATTTGCTTTCATTATAACTTAGGATATCACAAAAACAAGCAAAATAAAAGCAAATGTTATACCATGAACTGTTACTTATGGTACGGTTCATTATGATTAATTCTGAATGAGCGGTAAATCTGCTCTAATAAGATTACCCTCATCAATTGATGCGGAAATGTCATTTTTGAAAAACTCAGCTTGAAATCTGCCCTTTTTGATACCTGCTCTGACAAGCCAAGGGAGCCTCCTATAATAAAAATAATATGACTGTTTCCCTCCACCATGATATCCTCAAGCTTTCCGGCAAGTTCTTTTGAATCAAGCATTTTACCTGCAATTTCTAATGTAATCACAAAAGCATCTTCGGCGATATACTTTAAAATTCTTGTTCCCTCTTTGTCCTTAATCTGACCGATGACCGTATCGGACGCATTTTCTACAGTCTTCTCATCTGCCACCTCTATCATCTCAAGCCGACAGTATTTCGACAGTCTCTTTGTATATTCCCCAATTGCATCCACTAAATATTTTTCCTTGATTTTTCCGACAGAAATAATGGTAATTCGCATAAAAATACTATCTCCTATCCATGTGTTCTGCTTTACAGATTAACTACCCTTTTCTCTACAATTACAACAGATAACTCCATAAATATGTTATCATTCACATTCAACGTCCGACTACACTTCATGCCTCATTTCAGTAAAAAGCTGCAAATGACCTATTTTACTCATAGTTAAAAATCTCATTGAACAGATTGACACAGTAGTCATATGAGAATGCTGCATCTCTCTCTATGACCTCATTTTGTGCTGCCAGTTCAGGTGTATAATCTGAAAGTTTGTAGGTCGTAATTCTCCCACTTCCCGTCAACATCTGTGTCACTAACGGAACCGCCTGATAATTTACTATCTTTACCTCTCCGTTCTGTCTGGATTTTATTATGGTAACATCTGCCATCGCTCCTATCATTCTGTCAGCAACACCACTTCCATATTCACTGGTGGCATTGATGAAATTCCCCAGCGAATAATAGACCAGTGCCCTGTTTCCATTAGCCGCCTCCACCCATCTGACCGGCTGTACTACATGAGGATGCGCACCAATAATCAGATTGGCACCCTTTTCCGCCATAAACATTGCAAGGGATGTCTGCTCACTGTTTTCCTCATGGGTATATTCTATTCCCCAATGTGGACACACAATGATAAAGTCTGCTTTCTCCTTCGCCTTGCTGATATCCCGCTCTATTTGCTCTCTGTCAAGGAGATTAACGGCATACGGCATATCTGCCGGCATGGCAATCCCGTTGGTTCCATAGGTGTAATTCAGGATGGCTATCTTAATTCCTTTTACCTCTGCAACATAAATATGCTGCTGCATTTCACTGCTGTCATTAATTCCGACCACACCAATCTGCGGATGTGATGTTCTCCAATAATTCAGACAATTAAGGACTCCTGTCTTTCCCTTATCCAATGCATGATTCGTGGCATGCAATATCACATCAAATCCGGCTTCAACGAGGGCATCTCCCACTTCATAGGCACCATTGAAGGCAGGATATCCGGACAACCCAAGTTCTCTGCCACCAAGAATAACCTCCTGATTGACCAGTGCCAGATCCGCACTTTCTATGTCACTTTTTACATGGGAAAACAAATGCTCGTAATTGTAACTGCCATCCTCCCTGAGACCACTGTCACTTACCGGTGTGTGAAGCAGAACATCTCCCACCATGACGATTCTGACCTCTACATCTGTTCCTGTGCTGTCACTGTCCGGTGCATTTAGTGTCTCTGTATCCGTTTTGGTACTGTCACTGTCCGGTGCATTTAGTGTCTCTGCATCTGTTCCGGTACTTTCTCTGACCGGTGCATCTTTCTTTAGGTTTTCTGTCTGATTGAAATGATGATTATCCAATTCCGAATGTTCGTTCAGAGAGCCGGTAAAAATCAGCGTTGAAAAAAAGACAACAAGTATCAATATCACTCCGACAATAGCGAATTTTTTTGTAAACCTGGTTTTACTTTTGTTTTCCATTCTTCTTAAGATTTTCTCCCATATTTTAGAAAAGTGTGCCCGTATGAGTACACAAATTATGCCCCACAGGTACATAAAGTGTACCTGTATGGGCATACTTGAAAATACAATATAAACTACTGTGCTGAAAGGAATTCATGGATTCCCTTTGCCCCCGCTTTACCGGCTTCCATTGCCAGTATAACTGTGGCAGCGCCTGTCACCGCATCACCACCGGCATAAACACCTTCCTTGGTCGTCTTACCCATTTCATCGGCGATAATACATTTTCTCTTATTCGTATCCAGTCCGATTGTTGTTGTTGTAATCAACGGATTCGGTGATGTTCCAAGTGACATAATCACTGTGTCTACATCAATATCAAACTCTGACCCCGGTATCTCTATCGGACTTCTTCTGCCTGATTCGTCCGGTTCACCCAGTTCCATTCTGATACATCTGATACCCTTTACCCAACCCTTATCATCGACAAGCACCTCTGTCGGATTGGTAAGAAGGTTAAATTCAATTCCCTCCTCTTTAGCATGATGTACCTCTTCTACTCGTGCCGGAAGCTCTTCTTCACTTCTTCTATAAATAATATGTACCTCTGCTCCCAGACGTAAAGCCGTTCTGGCTGCATCCATCGCAACATTGCCACCACCTACGACCGCTACCTTCTTTCCTGCCACAATAGGTGTGTCATACTCATCAAGATAGGCTTTCATGAGGTTACTTCTTGTAAGGTACTCATTAGCAGAAAATACACCGTTAGCACTTTCGCCGGGGATTCCCATGAATCTCGGAAGACCTGCACCAGATCCGATAAATACAGCATTAAAGCCCTCCTCTTCTAATAACTCATCAATCGTGACGGCCTGACCGACAACCACATTCGTCTCTATCTTAACCCCCAACTTCTTGACATTCTCTATCTCTGGCTTTACCACCTTTTCTTTCGGCAATCTGAATTCAGGAATACCATAGACTAACACACCGCCCGGCTCATGTAATGCTTCAAATATCGTAACCTCATAGCCGAGCTTGGCAAGTTCTCCTGCACAGGTAAGTCCGGAAGGTCCCGAACCGATGACCGCCACCTTTTTTCCATTGGACGGAAGCGGTGCCTCCGGCTCTACATGGTTTTCTCTTGCCCAATCTGCTACAAAACGCTCTAATTTACCGATGGAAATCGGCTCACCTTTGATGCCTCTGATACATTTACCTTCGCACTGGCTTTCCTGTGGACATACACGACCACACACGGCAGGAAGAGTAGATGACCTTCCTATAATCTTGGAAGCCTCCTCTATATTTCCATTTTCTATCTCCTTGATAAACAGCGGAATTTCAATAGATACAGGACATCCCTTCTGGCAGAGAGGGTTCTTACATTTAAGACATCTTTCAGCTTCAACTTTAGCCTCCTCCATGTTATATCCCAAACAAACCTCATCAAAGTTAGTTGCTCTTACCTTTGGTTCCTGCTCTCTTACAGGTGTTTTCTTTAATACGTCCATTATTTTTCACCTCCACAGCCACAGTCACCATTCTTATGAGTATCTCCCTCTTGAAGCTTCAACATGGCTCTTCCTTCTTCTGTCTTATACATCAACTGTCTCTTCATTGCCTGATCAAAATCAACCTTGTGTCCGTCAAATTCAGGACCGTCAACACACGCAAACTTGACTTCATCACCTACAACCACACGACAGGCACCACACATTCCCGTTCCATCCACCATAATCGGATTAAGGGATACTATCGTCGGGATTTCCAGTTCTTTGGTAAGCTTACAGACAAATTTCATCATAATCATCGGTCCGATAGCTACACAGACATCATATTTCTTTCCCTGATTTTTAACCAGCTCCTCAATGACTCCGGTAACCATTCCGTTATAGCCATAAGAACCATCATCTGTCGCAATCGTAAGATTTCCCACCTGCTTCATTTCTTCTTCCAGAATAATCAAATCCTTTGTTCTAGCACCGACGATAACATCTGCTTCGATTCCTCTCTCATGCAGCCACTTAACCTGCGGATAAACAGGAGCTGCGCCCACACCGCCTGCCACAAAAAGATACTTTCTTTTCTTTAATTCCTCTATGTCTTCATTGACAAACTCAGACGGCTGCCCCAAAGGACCCGTAAAATCTTTAAAGTAATCGCCCTCTTTTAACTCTGCCATCTTTGTTGTGGATGCACCCACCGGCTGAAAGACAATGGTGATAATTCCCTTTTCTCTGTCATAATCACAAATAGTAAGAGGGATTCTCTCACCCTTCTCATCCGTCTTTGCAATAATAAACTGTCCCGGCTTACATGATTTTGCTACTCTGGGTGCTTCGACATCCATCAGATAACTGTTTGCCGATAGTTTTTCTGCTTTCAAAATCTTATACATCTTTTTTCTCTCTTTCCTTGTAATGATTATATTGGTAACGGTTCGCGCAACATAACCGTTTGGCGAACCGCCATTTGCAAATGCTTGTAACTAATATTACTGACCCGGTGTTGTCTCCTGTTCATCCTCATAGAGTTTAAACTGCCCTTCTCTTTCCGTATCTCTCTCCACCATCTTTAATGTTCCTTTGACAGTGTCAACACCATATCTGACAATTGAAACCGTAGAACCCGATGCATCAATCTCCCTGACATCAATGATATAGTATTCATCATTATCAATTAGTGCAACACAATTATAAGCAAATGTCATAATAAGACCATCCGGTTTCACATATTCCTCTGCCGTCTCCGGCTCTCCCGTTTCACTGATATATCCTGTCTCATGCATTACCCTTGCTGCTATCCCACTGCTTTCAATATAATTGGTCAAAATGGTAATGGCATCATCATAATTCAAAATGCTGTTAATCGTCAGCTGGTATACATTCTGCGATACATCACTGACTACTCCGTCTTTTGACACATAGATGGCAGAAAAAATATTTTTACCTCTCAGCATCTTAACAGGCTCCGTATATTCTGTATCCGTTGTGGTAGGAATGACAGCTTCTTTACCATAGGTGTAATAACACTTCATGTCTGAAGGTACATTAATAATAATGTCTGTTGCCGTATAATACTGTCCTCCATCCGGAATAATCGCCGGTCCCTCTATCGCCGAAGGGATAATCACGTATTCATTTTCAGCAACCTTGCTGGCTATTCCGTTTTCATTCACAGCAATTGCCTTTACGGTAAATTTTCCTGATTTATCTAACTGTATCTCTTTGGTATATAACGTGCTGTTGGTGGTGGGTGTCTTGCCATCAAGGGTATAATATATCTTGTTAGAGCCGCTGGTCGTCAGTTTAAGACTGATATAGTTATCATAATTTCCTGACTCATCGCTAAACTTTGGCATTGCAACACTATACTCAGACAACTTCGACTTTACGGAAACATCTGTCACACTGTCAATCAGCCCCGAGATTTCTTCCTTCATGCCATTACTGTCATAGATACTGATTAACTCCTCATAATGCTCATATTCAGATGGCTCAAGCCTAATCAGTTCTCTCAAAATCCTAATCATATTGTCATCATTATCACCAATACTCTCATAGGAAGCCAGTATTGCCTTATTCACCTTAATTTTCTCTTTATCATTGGAAGCGAGATTTTTTGCTCTGACTAATATCTCCAATGCTTTTTCATAATCCTTGTTGGTATAATAATCATATCCCTCGTTATACAAATCCACAAAATTGTTGCTAGATGAGTTTTTATTGTTAAATACCCGCAATACTAAAACTGCACCCAGAATCAACACTGTAGCAAGAATCGAAAAAACAATAGCCTTAATCTTAAATACTTTCTTCTCTGTTTGAATTTCAATCTCTTTGTTATCTCTGTTTTGTTTCTTTTCCGGTATCTTTGCCTTTTTCTCTGTTTCATCAAAGCTGGTGGAATCCACCTCAAAACCTTTCATGCTCAAAGTATCCGAAAATCTTTCAATATCCACTAGTTCAAGGTCAGCTCCGACTTCGTGTGCAGGCATATAGTCATCGTAATGTTCATCGTCTAAATAGTCCATCTCGCTGGTATTATACTGATCGTCTTTATCCATTAATTCGCCGACATTACTGGCCAATTCAGCTTCTATTAAGTTAAAATCTGGTACAACCTGGATTGGTGTTCCGCATTTCAGGCAAAATGCCTGATTCTCTTTACATTCCTCTCCACATCTGCTACACTTCATCATTACTCCATTCCGTCTGTTTGTCAGACTATGCTGTTTAATTTGTGCTTTTCACACTATGCCATCTTTTTTCTGTTCTTACATGTCAATAATATAATGGAACAGATGAAAATAACAATCTGCATACTGACTGCTAAAATGGCGCCTAATCCTA
>CACXFV010000017.1 GCA_902767015.1 uncultured Lachnospiraceae bacterium
CCAGGATGAACACCGGATTTTCAAAAAAACACTGAAATCCGGTTTGGTAACTATGTCATAATTTGGCACTTGCCGAATTCAAGTTAAATTAGATGTGTAGGGAGGGTTGCTTATGACTAACGAAGAATATAGCAAGATTATAGCCGAGATTGAAACACTGCCAATAGGTGGTATTACTTATAAAAAGATAAATGGAAAAGAGTATGCTTATTACCAATGGCGTGAGGATGGAAAGCAACGTACCAGAAGGATAAAGGAGAAGAGTTGGAACAGCTTTCCGGACGAATTGAACGCAGGAAAGAGCTTCAAAACTTAATAAAAGACATAGATAATCTGGAAGTAAATGAAGAAAAGACTGTTTCTCAGTTTCGATGCACAGTAAGAATTGGTGAGAATCTGGAGCGTTTTGTAAAACCAGTGACAAAGTGGGTAAAACGTGAATGTTATCAGCAACTTCGTGATTATGTTTATGGAGATATACATGATAGAGTATATATAAAGATGATGGAAACAGATATTTGATGAGAAAAGACATAAGTAAATTGAACTTTAGGAGAGGTAAAACAATATGATTTTATCTTTGCAAGGGTGCATGGCAGTAGGTAAAACTACAGCGGTCAGATATTTGCAAAACAATGCACCATATATAAATATCAGCTATGAAATCAACGCCGACATTGTTGAAGAAGTAAAAAGAAGGCAATTAAACAAGAACAAATTTGAACATCATTTAAAATATCTTTTACCGTTAAAGAGAAAATGGTTTTATGAAAAAAACAATGTTGATGTGCTTATGATAGACAATTTAAGCAAGGAAGAGATGGGAATTAAGGTTAAAGAATGGTGCGATTATTGTATACAAGAGTATGAATAGATAGAAATATAAATCGGAGTTTGCAGGTGATAAAGTGAAATTGTTTGAACATACGAAAAATACAAGAACAATTATAGACAGTAATCTGCGATATATCAGAAGCGATGTTCCGACCTGTTTATCGAAGAAAGAGCGGCAATGGCTGTTAAAGGCGGAAATACAGTGCCTGCTTCCGAGAATGAAGTTGCACTTTCCTATATCATTATGGTGGACGAAACGATGGACAACATAGTAAACACCATTATGAGTGCGGATACAAATGTGATGTATTTTTGTAATGCAGGGAAAGACAGGACAGGTGTAGTAACTGCAATTATTCTAAGCAAACTTGGATATGAAAAACAGTATATCATAAATGATTACTTATTATCCGGTGAAAATCTCAGGACAGAGCTGCAATTATTCGCCAAAAATAATACTGAGATTGATATAAATGTCATAACACCAAAAACCGAATATATAGAAAGGTTTTTGGAATGGTATCAACAACAAAATCCGGTTTTTTGAGGTGACTATGAAATTTGAAAATATTTTTTTATCAATGGAACAGCCTATGCAGGGAAATCTACAATGGTAAAGCTGCTTGCAGAAAACTATCATGGTATTTTGTGTGCAGAAAACTATCACGACAGTTTGTTGCCTGCATTGAACAGAGAAGAGTTTCCAAACTTGACATATACAAGAGATTTAGAGGATGGGCATGACTTTATAAGAAGAACGCCGGAGGAATATAAGGCTTGGTTTGACGGAGTAACGAAAGAATGTGAAATACTTGAACTAAAAATATTGGAAGAACTGGGTAATCAGGAAAAACAGTTTTTATATAAGCTCTTTCAGGATGGCGATGGTAATCCCCATTCCTTCTGCAAGATCGGTGCCGGAGCCTAATTCGTCCATGATCACAAAACTTTCCTTATTGGCTTCCTTTAAAACCTCCAGCACATTTGTGATATGAGCGGAAAAAGTGGATAGGTTTTCAGAAAGATCCTGTCCGTAGTGCATTAGGTGATCATGGTCGATAAAAAAGCATGACCACACAGTCGTGCTCATATCATTGTTGATATATCAGCCAATCAATGGCATCAGCCGAAAAGACTATACCATAATACTCGAATCTATACATTTTTATTGATTATTGAATTGTATTGGTTTATAATAAAGATAGGAAAAAAATTGATTGAAGATTTTTACATAATCATTGAGGAGGTATAAATTACGAATGAATAAGGGTATTAATCGTGAAAATAAAGACAGACTATTTAAATTTATTTTCGGAAATGAGAAGAACAGGGCATGGACACTCAGTCTCTACAATGCTGTCAATGGTTCTTCTTATAAAAATCCGGATGAAATTGAGTTTACAACAATTGATGATGTGCTTTACATGGGAATGAAAAACGATATATCGTTTTTGATTACGGACATAATGAATATATATGAGCATCAGGTTACGTTTAATCCGAACATGCCTATGCGATATCTTATTTATCTTGGAATGATTTATAGTAAATATACAGAAAATAACAAGCATAGAATCAATCTGTACAGTACGACATTACAGAAGTTCCCGCTTCCTAAGCTGGTATGCTTCTACAACGGACTTGTCGAGATGAAGGATCAAGTGGAATTGCGACTTACGGATGCTTTTGATACTACTATAGGTGAACCTGATGTAGAGGTCAAAGTGACCATGCTTAATATCAATTATGGCAGGAATAAAAAATTGCTAAATTCCTGTCAGGTACTACAGGAATATGCATGGTTTATTGAGAGAATCCGTATCAATCAGGAAGTAACGGGAGAATTAGAGGAAGCTGTAGAACAAGCGATTAGTCAGATGTCAGACGAAGCTCTTATTAAACCGTTTATTTTAGCTAATAAAGCGGAGGTGAAGCGTATGTGTATTACAGAATATGATGAAGCCCAGACGATGGCGATGTTTAAAGAAGAGGGACGTGCAGAGGGACGTGCAGAGGGACGCATGGAACTTCTGTTTGATTTTGTTCAAAGAAAAATTATTTCTGTAGAAGAAGCTGCTAAACAGGCGAATTTGACGGTGGAAGATTTTAACAGGAAAATGGAAATCTGTCGGAATTCTTAATGAAAAAATAGGTTAATGCTAAGAATGGGAACTTCTTACTGATAAAGGACAGCAACCTATCCGTTATCAGTAGGAAGTTTTTTGTTTTGTATTGTTAATGTGCATGTTACTTGTGTTAGAGTTTGACAAATTTTGTAGTTATTTTTATTGTAATCAGCAGCGGCTGTCTGTGAATGGTTACTGCGATGCCATAGGATAACGATGACTACAGCTGTGACCAGTGTGCTTAACAATATGAGTCCCCATAAAGCAGCCATCCTTTTAGCAGCGGTAACCTTGTCCGGATTGATAAAACCGTATAAGATGCTTGGCTGTGCGTTGTTTGTCACATGCAGAAACGCAGCAGGCCAGGTCGAACCGCTTTTTTCGGTGATAAAGGTTAAGAGAATGCCCATCAGGATACAATACAGGCACATCATGATGATTCCGAGGTATGGAAAGCCTCGGTATTTTGTTCCGAAATTATATTCGATACAGGTGAGAGGCGCATGCCAGAGTCCCCAGATCACGCCGCCAATCAAAAAGGCTTTCGGACGGTTGGTGAGCCTAAAAAGCTTCGGCATCATATAGCCTCTCCATCCGCCCTCTTCCCTAAGGGCACCAAAGGAACAGAGAACCCCTGATATGATGGCATTGATGGGAAGCAGTAAAAGGATATTAAAGTCCGATTATTTAATAACATTTATACTAGAGAATTTTACATAATCAAAATCAGAAAAAAGCTGCACAACAGGTATGTCAGATATTATTAGTATATTGCAGATTGCAACGATCCAAACTATCAGACAATTTGTCGATAGTAATATTGGGTTAAAATAAAGATTCTGTAAATAGTTTGAGCAGCTCAAGTGCATATTTTTGTTTGTCAGCAGGTATTATACGAAATAATTCTACAAGTTCATTTTCTATATCAAAGGATGGGCTTTCTTTCCCATTTACAATGTAGTCGGTAGTTACAAGCAAAGCAGAAGAAAGCTTACGCAAAGTTGTAATGGTCATACTCTTTCTTCCTTTTTCAATATCTGCAAGAAATGTCACTGAAATATCTGCTCTTTCAGCAAGTTTCTCACGCGTTAGATTTTGAGCCAATCTAAGATTAAAAATCCTGTTTCCTGCTTCTGCATATGGATAGTCCATATTTTATCACCTTTTTTTAATGGTTTTGCTTTGTGGATGCACAGATTCTGAACAAGATACGGGAATTACGATCAACATGGAGAAGGTAACAACAAAGGAAGAGTCAACGACACGCGCATCTAAACGAAGAACACAAGATGTTGAAAATATGGAAAACTGGTCATTCCAGTATAATGAAAAAACAGATGATTATAGTTTATTTTTCGGTATTAGTGATAGTAAGGGAAGGTCTGTTGCAGTTTCGGCTACAGTATATATCAGATTTCCTGCTCAGACTCGAAAATTGATTGGTCGATGCGATTCATTCTTGTGAATTTATCATATAGTTCACTGCTCATGACTACCAAGTCACTATATCCGTTTTTTGGTAATAAAAATAGGCTCCTGTTCCCTGTGTGCGATATTGGAAATCTGGGTTGTATTGCGTAAATCCTTAATAGGCATAATAAGTGGAATGATATTCACTCCTTTCTTTGATGTAACTATAGCAAAATTACGTCCGTAAAGGCAATATAAAATGCGTATCTTCACAAAATGATTTATGGACAAAATTGAAGAATTTGTTGACAATATTAATTAACGGGAGTATTATCAATAACAATTATTAGAAAATTGCGAAAGGAATTAGCACGATGCAGAATAGTTATAGATTTCCACAGCCAAATAATTATGTTGTCAGTTCCGTCTATAACTGGCAGTTGGGATTTATTGCTGATGGAAAAATATTGCAATGTGAGAATTTAAATCACCTCCTTGTCCATGGCGGAGCAGTTGAACTTATAAGTATAAGCAGCTATCTGTCTTCTAAGCATATAGAAATTATATGGATGTCACAAATTTACGGGGATACACAAAGAGGGTTTACAGACGATTAAGGAGCTCTTTTACAATGAAAATCAAGACAAGTTAAAAAGAATGCTCGTTGATTTTTCGGTATACAATAAGCAAGGAGTGAATGCGGCAAAAAAATGGTTGAAGATGGATTGTTTGAGAATAAAAAAACGGGTCAGTATTCGATAGAATATATTTTTGATAAACTGAGCGAATTGATAGAAATGGATATATAAGGTATGACCGTTTATTTCGCTGCATAACTTACTAAAACAAATTTATTTTTGTATTCTTAAAGGTGTTATGTAATGATTAGCGTATCATTATATAGTACTGTATCAAACAACAATCTAAAATATAACTTAAATGATATATTTTATTTATGGAAGAAACACCTCTATAGGAGAGAATTAGAATGGAAATGAGAAAATATGATGCAGTTATTTTTGATATGGATGGAATCATCTTTGATTCAGAAAGAGCAACTATGGCATGTTGGATTGCTCTCGAAAAGAAGTACGGTATCCATGATATTGAAAAAAATTTTCTTGCTTGTATTGGCACAACGAAAGATCGTACAAGGGAGATAATGCTTGAGGCATATGGAGATGAATTTCCGTATGATCTATATGCTAAAGAAGCGTCAAAAATGTATCATGAAAAATACGACGGGGGAAGACTTCCTTTGAAGAAAGGTGTTAACAACATATTAGATTATTTAAAAAGGAATCATAAAAAAATAGCATTAGCGTCCTCTACGAGAGAGAAAACAGTTTTAGATCAGCTAAGAGAGGCTCATATACTGGCATATTTCGATGAGGTGATTGCCGGTGACATGGTTACAAAAAGTAAGCCGGAGCCGGATATTTTTCTGCTGGCATGTGAAAAAATCGGAGTGAATCCTGAAAATGCATATGCAGTAGAGGATTCATATAATGGTATCAAAGCTGCGTACGCTGGTGGATTGAGGCCGATTATGGTACCGGATCTTTTACCGGCAGATGATGAAATGAAAAAATTGGCGGAAATAGTGGTCAATGATTTAGATTGTGTTATTGACTATTTATCAAATAGGAACGACTGTGAATAAAGAAATATTCCGCTTATAAATAACCCCAAAGTGGTTGTTGCAAAAAATGCAACAACCAACCAGTTCTAGTGCGCCCGACGGCGCACGTTTCTAAAGGGTGAAAGTCCCTAATCCGCTCGACAGTGGGAAGGATATAGCCGAACAACAAGGGTGTCCATCGTGAGGTGGAATCTGAATTATCCAAGTAGAATTATTATCCGAGAAGAAATTTGGAAATGCAGTAATCATTAAGATTCCTAACTTTTTCTCGGATAACTTTTATATTCTATTCAAAAAATCTAGACCCGGATAAGAAGGCTTGGGGGCATCTTTCTTTTCTTCTGCCATAAGAGCAGTAATAATTCCATTCTCTTTAAGATATTTATTTTTAAGTTCATCGCTGACTGTTGCGTAAATCTTATGACAAGCTTGTCATAAGATATACAGTAGAGCTGACAACCGACTCAAAAATGAAGCGATCAACAAACTCGCACCCAAAGTTGTGGAAGATGTCAACTTTCAGGACTGGACGAAGGATCAGGATTTGCTCGCTTTCCTCAATTCATTCAAGTAATGTTATGCTGAGTAGCTAGATGAAGGATGCTGATGGATACACAGGCTTCTTTC
>CACXFV010000018.1 GCA_902767015.1 uncultured Lachnospiraceae bacterium
GGAAGAAACAACGTTACTATTTTTATAACAATATTTATGAGAAATTAATAAACAAGTCAATATGTATTGCAAGAGCCTGTGACTTATTATGGTTACAGGCGTTAATATTTTCAGGCAGGTTTTAGGGATTGTACTATGGCGGTTATTCTCTTCAAATAAAAATATGGCATAAGAAGCACTCTTTACCATAGCACTATAACACTGTAGCATAATGAAACATAAAAAGTTTTGTCAATTTTTTTGAACATAAGAAAAGCCGGCAATTATGCTGACTTGAGGTAAATCATATGTGTTTAAATTCCTAAAGAATTATAGTGCTAAATCCAAAAGAAAGGTGTGAGGCAAATATTTTACATTAATTGAATTGTCTGGTGGTAGCTCTTTTGATATAATATAACTATAGAAATGTTAACCGTGTAGGCGAAGCGGTGCTTTCGGATACATACCATAGGATTACCTATATTGAAATGCTTACATATAAGGCATTTCGGTTCAAAAACTGATTGAGTGATTAATATACAGTTCCTTATACGAGGCGGAGGCGTGTATGAAGAAAAAGACTGATAAAATAAGAAGAATATTGTTTTTGGTTGGTATGATTCTTCTGGGCTGCCTGTTTTTTGAGGACTGCGGAATATAGGATTTGGATAAAAAGGGGGGCATGGCATATCTGGAGAAGCGATATGACGGGAATTTTACTCTCATTTCATCCGATAGAGTGGCACGTTCACAAAGAAACTATCTGGATGAACGAATGGAGCCGCTTGAGAATACACAGCAGTTGAAGTGGCATTTGATACGATTCAGAATGATGCAGCAATCCTACCGGACAAAGGGACCAGTTCTGTTAAGCAGGAGACAGATGACTATCGCAAAGCGATAATTTCATGTATTGAGTTTATCACAAAGGAAGAATAGAGAATACTTATATTGAACTGATAAATAAGGGAATCATTGAAGAAGCTCTTCCAGAGCAACTATTAACGCGCAGTTATGATGAAGATATACCAGTGTTTGCTGGTGATGAGCAGATTGCAGTATTAGCGGTAGATTATTCTGGTGATTATTATATTCAGGATTCTATAGAATGGGGAAAGAAAAAAAAGCATTTATTTAACCGGCTGGATAAATCAAGGAAGATAAAAGAACAATGGTATGATTGACGGGCTATCTGTATCTCCCGGACGAGCACTCAGCTGAACTGCCGTCGTGTTATATGGAAGTGGAACTTCCATTATTGCAGAGACTGCGCATTGACAACCGTTATCGTCAATGCGCGGTCTGATTTTTTAAACGCTAAATAAGAGTTTCCTATTTTGTCTGATACTTAAGATTAACATTAGCCGCTTGCAGCCGCACTATCACGTGTTCTAAAGAACTGTACCACCAAATCAAGATCTTTCTCGTAATCTTCAAAGGTCGGATAGTACTCATCCGGTCGGTAGAGAGCACTGAGAAGCGTTTTGTTTAAGTTATCAAAGGTTCTCAAATCCACTGGTTTAGAGAAGTGATAACCCTGTCCGACATCACAGCCGATTTCTAAAAGCATATTGGCCTGCTCTTCTGTTTCAATACCCTCGGTTATTACCGTAAAATCAAGTTCCTTTGCCATAGCGATTAAGTATCTTAAAATAGTAAGACCTTCATCACTTTTGGAGTTCTTGGAGAGGAAGGAACGGTCAAGTTTAATTCTGTCAATCGGAAGATCCTTCAACAGATTGAGAGGGGAATTTAAACTTCCGAAGTTATCGATACATAAGATAAAACCTTCATTATGTAATCGGGTGATAACGGCCTTTGTCTGTTCATTGATATTGGAAAGACCACGCTCCGGTATCTCAAGGATTAGCAGATCATGCTGAATCAGGTATCTTTCACGCAAGTCAATTAAGTAATCCACAAACTTGTCATTCTGCAAATGAGATGGGGAGATATTCATGGTAATCGGCGTAGGCTCGATTTTATTATCAATCCAGCGTCGAATGGTCTTCATACATTCCTCCCACATATAATAGTCAAGCTTCTGAATCAGGGAAGTGCTCTCAAAGAGAGGAAGGAACGCATAAGGTGAGAGGACACCCTTACCCGGATAGTCCCAACGAACCAAAGCCTCGGCGCTGATAATCTTGTATGAATTTAAGTCATACATAGGCTGAAGATAAACCATGAACTTATGATCCTCAAGTGCCTGTTCCATCTCCTCGCTCATTCGCTTATTGTTGAGAAAGGTGGAATTTAGCTCATCGGTAAAGAATTTATAACATTCCGGATCTGATTCCTTCACAAACTTCTGTGCGAGAGAAGCATAATTAATCATATCCATGATATTCATGGAGGTATCGGTAATCTTATAGATACCATATGCTGTCTTAATCTGAATGTTATCATCATGGGTAATCAATGTCATATAAATTTTGTTAATCATATTTGTGATAATCTCATCACTGCAATCGGTAAATAAGATACAGAACAGATTAGAATAAATCTGGGCATAAATCTGTCTGCCGGCAATACGTTTTAATGTCTGGGCCGTAAAATAAACAGCCCTGTCACCTTCGGTCGGACCAAATAACTGGTTAATCTTACCAATATTATAGATATTGAAGGCAACCAGTGTAAATGACGGTGTATGGTCATATTCTTCCTTAAAAGCTCTGTCACTTTTATTGAGAAAATAATCAATATTCCAGATATTGGTAGTGGCATTGAGATAAGCAATGTTTTGCAATTCATCAATCTTCTTCTCAGAAGTCTCAATCTGTCGGTCATATTTCTTTTCAAGCTTCTCTAATTCATTCGTCTGGTATTTGTAATAAGCCTTCATCAGGTCGTACTTACGAATCAATACGCCAAGTGCAACACACAGACCAATGAATAGTATAATAAAAAACTTCATCTAAAACATCCTTTCAGTTTTATTGTAAACCCACATTATACATTTATGATATAATGACAATTATTCTATATTATTATATAATAAAAGCAGGTGCATAATCAAGTAAAAAATGATAAAGACATTCAATAACGTAACTATTCAGCACCTCAAGTTTGGGAATAAAGCATTCTTAGAATGCTTTATTCCCGGACTGTGGGCAGTCAGAGACGCTAAAGCATCTTGTCCGCCTAAAATAATTCATAAAATGTCATTCAGTGAGCAAGCTCCCTGCCTGATATTTTATGAATTATCTCAGGTGTTGAATAGTTACACAATAACATTTTTTCATAGAGCAGGCCTACTGAAAACCATGCCGGTGCATAATCCAGCCGTATCACGCCATTGATATTATATTTATTCTCGCTGTAGTCCCAGGGGCACATATCGTGTTTTTTCAGCAATTCACCACTTAAGTATTCAGCAGTGAAAATCATCATGGTATACAGAGAACCTCTGAGCAGAAAATTGTGTTTTCCTATTATACTATGCAGGGGGCGGATTAAGAAAGCCATGCCATAGATGGGAAACATAATAAGTGAGGTCCGGCAGGACAGCGTTTTGTCATGGTTGAGCATATTGCACAGACCGGTCCATACTACCTCAATTCCCAGACCGGTTGCACCGCATTTGATAAAATCCTTCTGATATCTGACCATTGCATTATTCATAATTCACCTCATTTCTGCGCTGCTTTTGTGCATATCAAGTTAATGGCGAGCAACGCGCTTCACTTCCTATTCATTATTATTCACAAAAAAAAAAGCAATATTCACAATCAATTCAAAATAGATACAGGAAAGTATTTTGCAAATGACGCGGCTGAATCCTTACAATTTTTTTTGGCGATTATATTTAGTTTACTTGTCAAAGTAAAAAAAATAGGATATACTATAACTCGTGTCAATTAGAGAAAGGTATATTTTGCTATGAGTAATAATTACAGAATCATCAGGCTGGATCACCGGGCAAAGAGGGCTGAGCTTCACACGGTGCATGGCGTAATTCAGACACCGGTGTTTATGAATGTGGGAACGGTTGCGGCGATAAAGGGAGCAGTATCGACAGATGACCTAAGACAGATAAAGACACAGGTGGAATTATCCAACACCTATCATCTCCATGTCAGACCGGGGGATAAGATTGTTAAGAAACTGGGCGGTCTTCATCAATTTATGAACTGGGACAGACCGATATTGACAGATTCAGGCGGGTTTCAGGTATTTTCCCTTGCGGGCTTGAGGAAGATTAAAGAAGAAGGGGTATACTTTCATTCTCACATAGACGGCAGAAAGATATTTATGGGACCAGAGGAGAGTATGCAGATTCAGTCGAACCTTGCCTCCACCATTGCGATGGCATTTGATGAGTGTGCTCCCAGCATGGCAGATGAGCATTATATCAGAAGCTCCGTGGAGCGGACAACAAGATGGCTTAAGCGGTGTAAAAAAGAGATGGACAGGTTAAACAGTCTTCCCGATACGATTAATCAGCAGCAGATGTTATTTGGCATTAATCAGGGTGGTATATTTGAGAATATCAGAAAAGAACATGCCGATATTATTTCGGGGCTTGCTCTTGACGGGTATGCCATAGGCGGACTGGCAGTAGGAGAAAGTCATGAGGAGATGTACAGAATACTGGATGAGACTGTGCCGCATCTTCCCCAGGATAAGCCGACTTATCTGATGGGCGTAGGTACCCCGGCCAATATCTTAGAGGCTGTGGACAGAGGCGTGGATTTCTTTGACTGTGTTTATCCCAGCAGGAATGGCAGACATGGGCATGTCTATACGAATGCAGGAAAATTGAATCTGTTCAATGCAAAGTATGAGACGGATGCAGCACCGATTCAGGAAAAATGTGATTGCCCGGCATGTCGCTCGTATAGCAGAGCCTATATCAGACATCTGCTCAAGGCAAAAGAAATGTTAGGAATGCGTTTGTGTGTATTGCATAATTTATATTTTTATAATACAATGATGGAGGAAATCAGGCAGGCGATTGAGGAGGGCAGTTATGCCACCTATAAAAAGAATAAGCTGGAGGGATTTCTTGAAAATGATTCGCCGAAAAATATAGGATAAAAGATTCAATCAAAAAGAATAAAACCAACAGATGACAGGAGGATTTTTATTATGAGTACAGCATTATCAATACTTGCCGGTGCACAGAGCAGTTCGGGCTCGAACAATGGTTCCGGTATGCAGAGTATCATTATGATTGTGGGTTATGTGATCATTTTGGGAGCATTTATGTATTTTTTGATGATCAGACCCCAGAGAAAGCAGCAGACGCAGATGAACAATCTGCTTGCTTCGCTGGAGACAGGGGACAGCATATTGACCACCAGTGGTTTCTACGGCGTGGTGATTGATATCAATGATGACGTTGTCATTGTAGAATTTGGTAACAATAAGAATTGCAGAATCCCGATGCAGAAATCAGCAATTGTGGATATCGAGAAGGCAGAGGACGGCATAGAGAAGTAGACAGCTTGAGCCGGTATCGCAGTCGTGACTGTGATGAGTAAAAGTTAAATTAAGAAAAAGTCTTCAGGGCATGGTGAGATTCCATACCGGCGGTATAGCCCGCGAGCGGCGCAGCAGGCAAGATAAATAGGCAACATGTTGTGCAGCATGATTTGGTGAGATGTGACAGACATTAATTCCAAAGCCGACAGTATAGTCTGGATGAGAGAAGCATTGTAAATGTGCAGGTAGCACAGCATAGGTCCTGATGATATTGAAAAATATTATCGGGATTTTTCTTTTAGCCGTGTACACCGGATTGTAATTGGGTATCAGTAAAGGAGAGAGAGACGTGAATGAGCAGGAACAATATATGAGGCGTGCCATAGAGCTGGCAAAAACTGCAGAGGGGCACACGTCGCCGAATCCTCTTGTCGGTTGCGTTGTTGTCAAGGAGGGAAGAATCATCAGTGAGGCATGCCATGAACGATATGGTGAATTTCATGCAGAGAGAAATGCTCTCACAAGGTGTCAGGAGGATACCACGGGAGCAGACTTATATGTGACGTTGGAGCCCTGCTGTCATTATGGCAAGACACCTCCGTGCACAGAGATTATCATTGAGAAGGGGATAAAAAGGGTGTATGTGGGGAGTCTTGACAGTAATCCGCTGGTTGCCGGTGAGGGAATCAGGATACTGCGGGAACACGGAATTGAAGTGATAACAGGGATTCTTGAGGAAGAGTGTCTTAAGATGAACGAGATATTTTTTCATTTTATTACCCATCGAACACCTTTTGTTGCCGTAAAATATGCCATGACACTGGATGGAAAAATAGCAGCCTACACGGGGGATTCAAAATGGATTACCAATGAACAAACCCGTGAGCATGTCCACTATCTCAGAAAGAAATATACCGGAATCATGGTAGGAATCAATACGGTTATCTGTGACAATCCGGTATTGAACTGCCGTATTGCCGAGGGCGTTGATCCGGTGAGAATTATATTGGATGCCGGACTTTCCATTCCCTTGGAGGGAAGTAATATCATAGCAACGGCAGCTCGCATCCGGACGATGGTATTCTACAATACCTGCAATGAGGATGAGGCGCTTTTGGCAAAAAAAGAAGCTTTATGCCGGAGGGCGGTGGAAGTAATCGGTATTGAAAATGCTGATGATGCTGCTAAAATAGACATACAAAGTCTGATGAGGATTTTAGGAGAAAGGAACATTGACAGCGTATTGGTCGAGGGAGGAAGCGAGGTAAATGCCTCGGTTTTATCTGCGGGAGTTGTCAATAAAGTATATGCGTATATTGCACCAAAGTTGATTATGGGAAGAGAGGCGAGAACACCGGTGGGTGGTCAGGGAATTGCTAAAATGGCAGATGCCCTTTTCTTAAAGGAGATAACCGTGAGTCAGTTGACAGGCGGTGATATATTGGTGGAGGGAAGGATGTAGCCGGATATTTTTGGATGGCGGTTAGCGCAACTGCCACAATGTTTTAGAGATAATGAAAGGACAGGTGACAGGTTTGTTTACCGGATTGATAGAAGAAATGGGGACAGTGACACAGATTAATATGGGGGCAAAGTCCGGAGAGCTTCATATTAGCACAGAGAGTATACTTAAAACCTCCCGTATAGGAGATAGTATTGCCGTCAATGGTGTATGTCTTACGGTGACGCATATCAATGGGAACGTATTTACGGCAGATGTCATGGCGGAGACTTTTAGAAGAAGCTCCCTTAGGGAGCTTACGGCAGGAACTTATGTAAATCTTGAGAGAGCGATGCCGGCAGATGGCAGGTTCGGAGGACATATTGTCTCCGGTCATATTGACGGAACCGGAAGTATTACAAATATTGTCAGGGAGGAAAATGCAGTCTGGTATACGATTCATGCCGATGCAGGTTTGCTGAAATATATTGTGGAAAAGGGTTCCATTGCTATTGACGGAATCAGCCTTACCGTCGCTTATGTTGATGAAGAGGCTTTTAAGGTTTCCATTATTCCCCATACGGCGAAGCAGACCATTCTGCAATATAAGAAGCAGGGACATACGGTGAATCTCGAATGTGATATCATAGGAAAGTATGTGGAAAAAATGCTTCATTATGGCAGTAACACTGCGCCGGAGGTCAAGAAGGAAAAGTCAAACATCACCATGGATTTTCTGCGCCAAAACGGATTTTGAAAAAAGAAGACATAGAAAAAGTAAGCATAGAAAGGAAAAACATAAACATGAAGGAAATAGGAACGATTCATCAGGCATTGGAAGACTTGAAAAATGGCAAAGTGATTCTGGTCATTGATGATCCTGATAGGGAGAATGAGGGGGATTTAATCTGCGCAGCGGAATTTGCAACGCCACAGAATGTGAATTTTATGGCGACAGATGCAAAAGGCCTCATATGTATGCCGATGAGCAGGGAATTATGTGAAAAGCTGGGATTGGAGCAGATGGTAAGTGTGAATACAGACAATCATTCCACCGCATTTACCGTGTCCATCGACCATGTGGATACCACGACAGGGATTTCCGCGGTGGAGAGGTCTTTCACAGCGATGAAAACGGTAGAGGAGGGAGCAAGACCGCAGGATTTCAGAAGACCGGGACATATGTTTCCGTTAGAGGCAAGAGAGGGCGGCGTACTGAAACGCGCCGGTCACACGGAGGCAACGGTGGATTTGATGAAGTTGGCAGGGTTAAAGCCCGCAGGATTGTGTTGCGAGATTATGCGCGAGGACGGCACCATGATGCGGACACAGGAGTTACTTCAATTTGCAGAAAAGAAGAATCTCACGGTGATTACGATTGAAGACCTGATTAAATTCAGATTACAGAAAGAAAGCCTTGTAAAGAAAAAAGCAGAAGCAAAGCTGCCTACCAGATATGGGGATTTTGTGATTCATGGATATGAAAATATCTTAAACGGTGAACATCACGTAGCGCTGACCATGGGAGATGTGGCAGATGGCGAACCGGTCTTGTGCAGAGTTCACTCAGAGTGTCTTACGGGAGATGTATTTGGCTCTGCAAGATGTGACTGTGGCGAGCAGCTTGATGCGGCTATGAAGGCAATTGCCGGGGAAGGAAGAGGAATCCTTCTTTATATGCGTCAGGAGGGAAGAGGAATTGGTCTTATCAATAAGTTAAAGGCATATGAATTGCAAGAGCAGGGATATGATACGGTAGAGGCAAATATCAAGCTTGGCTTTGCACCGGATTTGAGAGAATATGGTATCGGTGCGCAGATTTTATATGACCTGGGGGCAAAGAAATTAAGATTGCTGACCAATAATCCAAAGAAAATTTCAGGTTTGTCAGGCTATGGCATCACGATTGAGGAAAGAGTTCCTATTCAGATTGAGGCGGGCAAATATGACTTGTTTTATCTGAAGACAAAGCAGGAAAAAATGGAGCATATGACGAATTATTAAGAATCCATACACATTAACATCATATAGAAAAGAAAGGAATTAAAATTATGAAGATTTTAGAAGGAAATGTAGTAAGTACAGGAGCAAGAATTGCCATTGTTGCATCAAGATTTAATGAATTTATTGTATCAAAGCTTATCGCAGGTGCGCAGGATGCACTTATCAGACATGGCATTGAGGATGACAGTATTACACTTGCATGGGTGCCGGGGGCATTTGAGATACCGGTTATTGCAAAGAAGCTGGCAGCCAGTGGAAGATATGATGCTGTCATTTGTCTGGGAGCGGTCATCAGAGGGGCGACGAGTCACTATGATTATGTTTGTGCAGAGGTGAGCAAGGGAATTGCTGCAGTGAGTCTGGAGACGGGAATCCCTGTTCTGTTTGGGGTAGTCACAACGGATAATATTGAGCAGGCAATAGAGCGGGCAGGAACAAAGGCAGGAAATAAAGGTTATGATGTGGCATGCTCTGCCATTGAAATGATTAATCTTATCAAAAATATTAAGTAAGTATTTTGCAACACAGGAACCTCCGCTAAACTGAATGCCCGGTTGCGTATGCAACAGGGTATGAAATGAAGGTGGAGGTTGGCTGTGAACCGTAACATGCTACCGGAAACAGGAAAAACACTTAACATCATATGGAGGAGTATTGCATGGAAAAGAAGTCTCTGGTAAGTCATAAAGTATTTTTGTATATGACAGAGTTTTTTGCGGGGATGTCTGTTATGGCGGTTGAGTTAGGAGCGAGCAGGCTGCTGGCACCATATTTCAGTTCGTCCTAGATTGTCTGGACCATTATCATCGGAACAATCATGATTGCGATGGCGCTGGGAAATATTTATGGGGGAAGAACAGCAGACAAGAATCCGGATCCTGATAAATTATATGGAAGAATTGTCATTGCGGCTGTGTGGATTGCCGCGATACCGGTGGTGGGAAAATATATCATTCTTCTTATATCCGGTGTGCTGATCATAGCCATTAACACGAATTTTTTGATATGGGCAGCATTTCTTGCCTGTATGATAATATTTGTACTTCCGTTGTTTTTATTGGGAACGGTTACCCCCTCTCTGGTAAAATATAGTGTTGAGAGCCTGGAGGATAATGGCAAAACAGTAGGAAATCTGGGCGCTTTTAATACTATTGGCAGTATTATCGGAACCTTTGTGCCGACATTTATTACCATACCTGCCGTGGGAACCACCATTACGTTTCTTATCTTTGGGGGGATACTGTTTGTGATTGCACTGGTGTACTTTCTCTTTGCCGGTAAAAGGTCGGTAAAATGTATGGTGGCAATTGTCCTTATGACGATTTTTGCAGGAATGAGCACTTTTGACAGTTTTGCGTTTTGGGAGGACAACCTTATATACGAAGGAGAATCTGTATATAATTATCTTCAGGTACAGGAAGACGAGGACAGTATTATACTGTCTACCAATGTGCTTTTTGGCGTTCAGTCTATCTATAAGAAGAATGATGAGCTGACAGGAATGTACTATGATTATGCCATGGCGGCACCGGCAATGGCAGGGGTTAATGAAAAAGAGCAATTGGATATTCTGGTGCTGGGAATGGGTTCAGGCACTTATGCCATGCAGTGTCAAAAGTATTACGGCAATACCAGAGTGGAGGGCGTTGAGATTGATGAAAAGATTACGGCACTTGCCCGCCGGTATTTTGAACTGCCGGATACTGTCAAGGTGATGACATACGATGGCAGAGCTTATCTGGCAACGACAAAGCATCAGTATGATGTGATTATGGTGGATGCCTATCAGGATATTACGATACCGTTTCAGATGTCATCAGTTGAATTTTTTAAGATGGTAGAAGGACATCTGAATGATGGAGGAGTGATGGTGGTTAATATGAATATGCGGGGAACGAAAGAGGGTAATATTAACCAATATCTGGCAGATACGATTGCTTCGGTGTTTGACTTTGTGTATACCGTAGATGTGAAGGGCTCCTCTAACAGAGAATTATTTGCTTTTCAGGATGAGGGGGCACTTGCGGCATTTGATAGGAGTATAGCACTATCTAAAGAGAAAAATTTAACAGCGATTTTACAGACAGTCCGCAATCAGATGACACCGTATGAGGCAGGAAAATATATTATGACAGATGACAAGGCACCGGTGGAAATTTTGGGAATGCAGGTTATTGATGAACTTATCAGGGAGGAGCTTCAGTATTACAAAAGTATATTAAAAAGGGATGGCATTAAAGGGCTGGTAAAGGAGTTCTCATAAATGTTATCATGAGTTTGGGAATATAAATATGTATATAATGAACGATATATAGAAAGATATAAGGTCTTATATCCTTGTCAAAAAAGGGGCTGTCACAATGTGACAGCCTTAAAAAGCAAGGAAATCATAATGAAAAATTAAATCATATTGTTTACTGTTTTATATTTATAAATCATTTCGGCATGCTCCTGTTCTTCTGTCTGTATATCGTTCAAAAGTTGTCGTATATTAGTCTCTCCGAACTGGAACAAATCGTCATTGTAAGCGGTGGAAACATATTTTTCCGTGGTGATGGTGTCCGTACATAGATATTTGTCGTAGTCCTTATCCTCCTGTTTATAGGCGCCGACATAAGTAGGAGTAGGATTGTACTGTTCTGCTAAGCTTTCCTTGGGACCTACTTCGGGACAGGTGCCGGATAATAGCTGTGAAAGAGAATTGTAATGGTTTTCCTCCTGTTGTCTTATCGTGCCGAATAAAGTTTTCAGCTCTCTGTCACGGGCAAGATTTTCATACTCCGTATATTTTTGAATACAGAGCTGTTCTTGTGCCTGTAAATCCTGAATTAAAGTTTTTTGCTGTTCTGTTAAGTTCATGTCTACACTCCTTTATCAATATTTTATTTTGAAAGTCCCCGGATACGTATGCCATCTGTGAGATGCTCTCGTACAGACAGGTGCAAGCGAGGTTTTATAAGGATAGTATGACAGGATTGATAGAAAAATATTCAAAAAAGATTTTTTCTGAGGCCTTTTGGATAATGGTTTTTCATCAGGTCGCCGGATAGTTTCCCAAGACCTGTGCTAAAACCGTCTACCGTAACCAGATACCACCCTTTTTCTCCGGTATGGGGCAGTGCCTCTCCGCTTAGATATCTGTAGATTTCATCACTTTCTAAAGAAAGGCGGAACACATTTTTTACTTCTTTCTCGCAAAGAGCAAGGGCAAGGGAATGCGATGGTTCAAAGCGGTTTTTGATAAAAGTGCCAAGATGGAGTCCGGCACGGAGAACTTTTATTCTGTCAAGCTTAGGACAAAGTGGCGGCACAAGGTAGAGATGGTCACCAAAAAGCAGATAAGTGCCGGATAGGGCTGTGTTTAAAAAGTTTTTGCTGAAATCAAAGTATGGGGCGATGGATTTTTCCTTCACACTCTTTACAGTATTTTTGAAATAACGATTGTCGGCAGAAGGAGTAGTAGTGTTTTGTAAAACCGCAATAAAATGTCCCTCCCCGGAGATTTTGTGGGGGAAGAGCCGGATACAGTCTTTTGTGACAGAGGTCAGACCGTCAGACATGCCGGCAGTTTTGTGCACCCTTAACAGCTGAAAGTCACTGTGAACGGACAGAAAATGAGCGATGGTTTCCTCATCTTCCTCAGGGGAAAATGTGCAGGTGGAATAAACAATACGGCCGCCGGATTTAAGCATTTCGGCGGCGCAGTCAAGAATTTCCGCCTGCCTTTTGGCGCAGAGAGTTACATTTTCAAGGCTCCATTCATCACAGGCAGCTTCATTTTTCCGAAACATTCCCTCACCGGAGCAGGGAGCATCCACCATAATCTTATCAAAAAAGCCGGTAAAAAAATCGGTAAGCCTTGCAGGGGATTCATTGGTAACGATGGCATTTCGGATCCCTAAGCGCTCTATATTTTCGGAAAGAATTTTAGCGCGGGAGGGTACAATTTCATTGCTGATGAGTAGCCCGCTGCCTGTTAATTTTCCGGCGATCTGCGTGCTTTTTCCTCCGGGAGCGGCACACAGATCCAATACCATATCATCCGGCTGAATGTCAAGATATTCGGCCGGAGCCATAGCGCTGGGCTCCTGAATATAGTAAGCGCCTGCTTCGTGGTAGGGATGTTTGCCGGGTTTTATCGTGTCATTATAGTAAAATCCTGTGGGGCACCATTCAATGGGAGACAAGGCGGTGCCGAAGGCTGCCGTTATCTTATCAATTGATGTCTTTAACGGATTGAGCCTCAACCCATGGGAGGCGGGAAAACGGTAGCTTTCCGTAAAAGCCTCGTATTCATTTCCGAGCATAAGCTTCATTCTTTCTTTAAATACTTCAGGAATCATAATAATCCTCGCTTCTGTAGTGATAATTGGTAACAGCGGAAGGTATTTTGCGGATGGCGCGGCTGAACTGTTGCCACTTTTGATAATAGTATATATTTTTGTTGTTGACAAGTTTTTCCTTTGTGGTATAATATGTCCGTAACAAATTTAACAATTTTGTAACAAATTTTGAAAGGATGCACTGATGAGAAAGATATTTAGCTATAAGAATGGGAAATATATTGCTGTCGGAGCAGCTGGAATACTGTTGGCGGCAAGTGTGTCAATCTTTGGAGTGGCAAAGGTAAGTGATGGTAAGGCTAATAAGAGTGTACAGAATAATGGGAACTATAATGCGGTTATTCCAAGTGCGGGAATTGCAGTGCTGATGAGTGATGAAGAACAGAACACACAGGAAATAAATGGCGCGGACGAGCTGTCAGGCGGAATCGCCAGTGCGCTTAACACATATTATAACTCTATGGAGAGGAGTAGTGTCAGTCTGGAGTCTGCGGAGACAGTGCTGAAGTTTTTACCGCAGCAGGATGAGGAGCAGGCAGAGGCAGCAGATTCTGCAGGAACAGAGAATGCTGCCGAGAGTGAGGAACAGACAAAGGAGAGCACAGAACAGGCAGCAGAGAGTGAAGACAAAAGCCGTCAGCAGCAGACGGCTTCCGCATCGGAGGAGAAGCAGGAGGAGTCTGTCACATCAGTGGTTGACGGTTATACGGTTTTAGGTGTTGCCAATGTGGAGAATTATCTGAATGTGAGAGAGACACCGGATACAGAGGGAGAGCTTTTAGGAAAGCTTCCTATGAATGCAGGGTGTGAGATATTAGAGACTTTAGATGGCTGGTATAAGGTTAGTTCAGGCAACGTAGAAGGATATGTCAGTGCAGAATTTCTCTTAACAGGGAAAGAAGCCAATGAGAGAGCAAAACAGGCGCTTTCTAAAGTAGCACATGTCAATGCGGACATGCTTATGGTTCGTGAGGAGCCGAATACAGACTGCTCTATTCTGACGAGAGTGGCAGAAGGAGAGGAGTTAGAGGTTGCGGATGAACTGGATGGCTGGGTAAAGGTAAATATTGATGATGTGACAGGATATGTCAGCGCAGATTATGTAGATGTGTATAACGCTTTGCCTAGGGGGGTTACATTAAAGGAATTGTCATATGGCGAGGGCGTGACTTCAACAGCAGTAGATTTAATAGAATATGCGAAGCAGTTTTTGGGTAATCCGTATGTGTATGGTGGTACAAGCCTTACGAACGGCACGGACTGTTCAGGATTTACTATGAGAATTTTTGAACACTTTGGATATAGCTTAAGCAGAACCTCAAGAGAACAGGCTTTTAATGGTACAAGAGTATCCTTAGACGAGATCAGACCGGGAGATTTGTTGTTCTACTATCACGGTAGTTCAATCGGACATGTGGCCATCTATATTGGAAATGGGCAGATTATTCATGCAAGCACAGAGAGAACAGGAATCATCATTGGCAATGCATTTTATACCACACCGGCATGCGCCACAAGGATTATTAATTAGTAGTAGACAAAAGAGGCAGCCTGTGTTATAATATTCGAGGTTTATGCCATAGTTTAAGCGTACTCTTGGTTTTTGGATACTCCGACCTGATACTAAGCGTATAGCGATGATAATATTTAGGAGGAACTACGATGATATCAAAGGAAAAGAAGACAGAGATTATTGAAAAGTATGGAAGAAAGCCTGGTGATACCGGTTCGCCGGAGGTTCAGATTGCTATTCTTACAGAGAGAATCAGAGAGCTCACAGAGCACCTCAAGGTACATCAGAAGGATCATCACTCAAGAAGAGGACTTTTGAAGCTTGTTGGTAAGAGACGTGGACTTTTAGCATACTTAAAGAAGACTGATCTTGAAGGATATCGTGCTTTGATTGAGAAGTTAGGTATCAGAAAGTAATCATAAGGATTGTGGTTTCGGGGCGGCTTTAACCGCCCCATTTTTGGAATGTTGGTAAAACCGGGATTGGCGATCATTATTTAAAAATGAAAGGAAGTGGCTGTTACATAGGGAATGTGACTGAACACAGATTATGTATGGATTTTGTAAAAGTCAGCAGACTTGAGGATACAGCTAAAGGGTAAAATTATGTATAAGACTTATAGTATGGAAATTGCCGGAAGAACACTTAAGGTGATTATCGGCAAGGTTGCAGCGCAGGCGAATGGCGCAGCGCTGATGCAATATGGAGATACAACGGTGCTTTCTACTGCTACGGCATCGGACAAGCCGAGAGATGGGATTGATTTTTTCCCGCTCAGCGTTGAGTATGAGGAAAAGTTATATGCAGTAGGAAAGATACCGGGAGGATTTAATAAGAGAGAGGGAAAAGCGTCAGAAAATGCGATACTTACGTCGCGTGTGATTGACAGACCTATGAGACCGTTGTTCCCAAAAGACTACAGGAATGATGTGACGCTCAATAATATGGTGATGTCCGTAGACCCACAGTGTCGTCCGGAGCTGGTAGCGATGCTTGGTGCGTCTATTGCGACAAGCATATCGGATATACCGTTTGATGGCCCGTGTGCTTCAACACAGGTAGGAATTATTGATGGAGAATTTGTGATTAATCCCACACAGGAACAGTGGAAAAACAGTGATCTGAATCTGACTGTAGCTTCTACAAGCGAGAAGGTAATTATGATAGAGGCCGGTGCGAATGAGGTTCCGGAAGCTAAGATGATAGAAGCGATTTATCTTGCACATGATGAGAATCAGAAGATAATTGCTTTTATTAATCAAATTGTGGCAGAGGTGGGAAAAAAGAAGCACGAGTATACAAGCTGTGCGGTTCCGGCTGAGCTGTTTGAGGAAATGAAGAAAATCGTTACGCCGGAGGAGATGGAGACGGCAGTATTTACGGATGAGAAGCAGGTAAGAGAAGAGAATATCAAGGCGATTCAGGAGAAGCTTGAAGAAGCCTATGCTGAAAATGAAGAATGGCTCCCACTGATAGGAGAGGCATTGTACCAGTATCAGAAAAAGACAGTAAGAAAGATGATACTCAAGGATCACAAACGTCCGGATGGTCGTGAGGTAACACAGATAAGACCTCTTGCAGCAGAAGTGGATATCATTCCGAGAGTTCACGGAAGCGCCATGTTTACAAGAGGACAGACACAGATATGTAATGTGTGTACACTGGCTCCTCTTTCAGAGGCACAGAAGATAGATGGTCTCGATGAAAATGAGGTTTCTAAGAGGTATATGCACCACTATAACTTCCCGGCATATTCAGTGGGAGAGACAAAAGTATCCAGAGGTCCGGGAAGACGTGAGATTGGTCACGGCGCTCTTGCCGAGAGAGCATTGATACCGGTACTTCCGTCAGTAGAGGAGTTTCCTTATGCGATTCGTACCGTATCAGAGACATTTGAGTCGAATGGTTCTACTTCTATGGCATCTACGTGTTCGTCTTGTATGTCACTGATGGCAGCAGGTGTTCCGATTAAGAAGATGGTAGCAGGTATTTCCTGCGGTCTTGTCACGGGAGACACGGATGATGACTTTATTCTTTTGACAGATATCCAGGGATTAGAGGATTTCTTTGGTGATATGGACTTTAAGGTGACGGGAACCACAGATGGCATCACTGCTATTCAGATGGATATTAAGATTCATGGCCTGACAAGACAGATTGTTGAGGGTGCTATCGCAAGATGCCGTGAGGCAAGACTGTTTATTATGGATACCTGTATGAAGCCGGCTATTTCCGAGCCGAGAAAGGAAGTAGGACAATACGCACCAAAGATTGTACAGATTCAGATTGATCCGGCAAAAATCGGTGATGTAGTAGGACAGCGTGGAAAGGTAATTAATACTATTATTGAGAGAACCGGTGTCAAGATTGATATCACAGATGACGGAGCTGTATCCGTATGTGGTGTGGAGAAGGCATCTATGGATGAAGCGGTGAAGATGATACAGACCATAGCCAATGATTTTGAGGAAGGCAAAATCTATGAAGGAGAAGTAGTCAGCATAAAGGAATTTGGCGCCTTTATAGAGTTTGCACCGGGCAAAGAGGGCATGGTTCATATTTCTAAGATTTCAAAGGAGAGAATTAACAGAATCGAGGATGTGCTTACACTCGGAGACAAGGTAAAGGTAAAATGCCTCGGTAAGGATAAGATGGGAAGAGTAAGCTTTGCCTTGAAAAATGTTGAACAGTAGAAAATGAAAGGTTACTATTGATCTCAGGTATTCCTGCAAAGTGCAGGTAAGGTCTGCAAATAGTAACACCAGAGCGGTTTTGACAGGTTAAATTGTAAAATCGCTCTTTTTTTTAGTAAAGTAATAGAAAGAAGGAGTAAAAGATGCGTTTCAGACCATGTATTGATATCCATAATGGCAAGGTAAAACAGATTATCGGTTCTACTTTAAAGGATGAAGGGGATACGGCAGAGGAAAACTTTGTTTCCGGAAAAGATGCCTCCTATTATGCGGAAATTTATCAGAAACATCAGTTGGAAGGCGGACATATTATTATGCTGAATGGCAAAGATTCTCCTTATTATGTCGCAACGAGGGCACAGGCAGCTGCGGCATTGGAGACCTACAGAAAAGGAATGCAGATAGGCGGTGGCATCACTGATGTTAATGCACTGGAATGGATAGCAGCAGGAGCCTCTCACGTGATTGTGACTTCCTTTGTGTTTCAAAATGGCAGCATCAATTACGGTAATCTCGAAAAATTGTGCGACATAGTGGGAAAAGAGCGTCTTGTCCTGGATTTAAGCTGTCGGAGAAAGGGAGCGGGATATTATGTAGTGACTGACAGATGGCAGAAATTCACGGATATGGAGGTGAATTTCAGGAATCTTGACAGACTTTCTGCGTATTGTGATGAATTTCTGATACATGCGGTGGATGTTGAAGGAAAGAGTGCGGGATTAGAGGAAAGACTTGCAGAACTGTTAGGCAGCTGGGGAAAAATACCGGTTACCTATGCGGGGGGGATACGTTCGTTTGAAGATGTGGAAAAACTTGAAAAAATAGGAAAATCAAAATTAGATTTTACTGTCGGAAGTGCTCTTGACATATTTGGTGGAAATTTAAGTTTTATAGAAATGTCGAAATATGCAAAATAGACAAAACACAAATGGGTTTTTGCTAAAAAAACGGTAAGATTATTGTAAATAATTTACAATAAATATTTTTAAAATTGTATGAAATGTACAAACAATAAGCACTTTTGTTAATAAAACTTGCAAAAAAACATTATTTGTGATAGTATGAAGACAGTTATTAGAATATTGTCTGGTAGTTTATACATATTTTGATGACAGTATTCTGTTACTAAATATACTCATACTATATCAACACGAAAAGGAGAGATAAAACAAAATGAGAAAGAAATTATTGAGCGTTGCACTTTGTGTAGCAATGGCAGCAACAGCATTGGTTGGCTGTGGTTCTTCTGATGACAAGAAGGATGATAAGAAATCAGATTCTAATAGCAATGCAGGCGACAGCAGCAAGACTGATGATGGCAGCAGTGATTCGTCAGATAACAAAGGCGGCGACACAGCGTCAACAGATGGAAAGGTATACTTCCTAAACTTCAAGCCTGAGATAGCAGATGCTTACACAGATTTGATGAAGACGTTTTCTGAGGAGACAGGTATTGAGGCTAAGGTTGTTACAGCAGCAGAGAGTCAGTATGAGGCTACTCTTAAGGTAGAGATGGCTAAGTCTGATGCACCTACACTTTTCACAGTGAACGGACCTGTTGGTTACAACACATGGAAAGATTACTGTGCAGATTTAAAGGACACAGAATTTTATGGAATGTTAACTGACAAGGGAAGTGCTATTACAGATGGAGACAGCGTTGTAGGTATTCCTCTTATGATGGAGACATACGGTCTTATCTGCAACAAGGCAATCTTCAAAAAGTATTTTGCATTAGACGGAATTGCTGATACAGGTTGCACAAAGATTGAAGACATCAATTCTTTTGCTAAGTTAAAAGCAGTTGTAGAAGATATGCAGGCACACAAGGCTGACCTTTCAATTGATGGTGTGTTCACAGAGATAGCATTGAACTCAAGAAATAACTGGAGAATTACAAACCACTTATTCTGCTTACCATTATTCTATGAGTATCAGAAAGATGGCGTAATTGACAAACAGGAGATTGATTTCTCTTACGCTGACCAGTTCAAGGCTATTCTTGACTTATATCTTGATAACGCTACTGTTTCAAGAAGTGATGCTTCATCAGGTACAGTTGATGACTCTATGTTAGAGCTTGCTCAGGGCAAAGCAGCAATCGCTCAGAATGGTACATGGGCTTGGGGACAGATTAATGTTGATGACTCAGTTGTAAAGGCAGAGGATTTATATTACATGCCAATCTACATAGGAGCAGATGGTGAGGAATCACAGGGCTTATGTACAGGTACAGAGAACTTTGTATGTATCAACTCAACAGCAGACGAAGCTGATCAGCAGGCTTCCGCTGAGTTCTTAAAGTGGTTATATACATCTGATGCAGGTAAGAAATTTGTAACTACTAACTATGGTGTAGCTCCATTCGAGGGATTTGATAACTCTGCAGCAGCAGATGCTAACCCACTTGTTAAGATGGCAATCGATGATGTTAACAACTCAAGCACAAAGACAGTTACATGGGTAACAACTACAACTCCTAGCCAGGATTGGAAGGATGCTTTAGGTGAGAGCTTACAGGGATATGCAGAAGGTACTGTTGAATGGGATACAGTAGTTTCAGATGCAAAGGATAAGTGGGCATCAGAGAAAGCAGCAGCTAACGAATAATTCATAACATTTTAGAGACATAACAGAAAGACAGTTTTCTCTCACTGCCGTCAGGCAGTGAGAGAATGATATAAGATTACTAAGAGGTGAGAGAGGTTCTAGTAGCCTTTACTCACCACTTTTTTTAAAAAGAAATCAGGAGAGATATTATGAATAACAGAACATTGAAGAAGTATTTTCCGATATTCGTTTTGCCTACTTTAATTGCTTTTATGATTGCTTTTGTGATACCTTTCATCATGGGCATATATCTGTCCTTTTGTAAATTTAACACTATAAGGGATGCAGAGTGGGTAGGAATCAAAAACTATATCAATATATTCTCGGATGACAAGACATTTGTGCAGGCATTAGTGCGAACTGTTAAATTTACTGTTGTTTCAGTGGTGATTATTAACATAGGTGCTTTCGCATTGGCACTGTTACTTACCAGAAAGTTACCGGGAACCAATATTTTCAGAACAATATTCTTTATGCCTAACCTGATAGGCGGTATTGTACTTGGTTATATTTGGAAAGAGACTCTTGATACATTGACAAGAAAGATTTTTAAATTGCCATTTGCTTATACAGGTAGGAATTTTGGCTTTTGGGGACTTGTTTTAGTCATGTGCTGGCAGTTAATGGGCTACATGATGATAATTTACATAGCGGGTATACAAAATATACCTGAGGATGTAATGGAAGCCGCGAAAATAGATGGTGCAACACCATTTCAGATACTTTATAAGATAACAATTCCGCTTGTTATGCCTTCCGTTACCATTTGTCTGTTCCTCACATTATCTAATTCGTTTAAGTTATATGATCAGAACTACGCATTAAATGGTAACTCCAATAAGACCAGTCTTCTGGCACTCGATATCTATAAGACCTTTTATGGGGCAAGCTCTTATGCTGAAGGTCGGGGACAGGCAAAGGCGGTTATATTCTTTATCATTGTTGCAGTAATTACATTTGCACAGTTGGGATTAACGAGGTCGAAGGAGGTAGAGTCATAATGAGCGAAAATGAAGTAAAGACAGAAGAATTGACGATTCCTCAGAAGCGGGAGGATATACCGGAACCTAAGATTGGTGCTCATGCAGCAAAAGTAATCGCTGATACAATCACGATAATTGTACTGACGTGTTTGGCGATACTGTTCCTGATACCGATAGCGGCAGTAGTGATGAATTCTTTTAAGAAGAAGATATATCTTGCACAGAATAAAGGGAATGCCTTTGAATTACTGACGAAGAAGTCATGGAACGGCTTCAAGAACTATACCGAGGGTGCAAAAGCAGTGGGAATGACCAGTGCCATTAAGAACTCATTTATCATTACCATCTTTGCAGTAATCGTGCTGATTCTGCTGACGGCAATGACGGCATGGTATCTGGTGAGAGTAAAATCAAAAGTGACAAGTATCATATATTATGGTTTTGTTTTTTCAATGGTAGTTCCGTTCCAGATGGTTATGTTTACAATGGCAAATCTCGCAGATATGCTGGGACTTACTACAGTGACAGGATTGATAGTCTTGTATGTCGGTTTTGGTGCAGGTATGTGTGTGTTTATGTTCAGTGGTTTCGTCAAGGCGATACCGATTGACGTAGAGGAAGCTGCGATGATAGACGGCTGTAACCCGTTACAGACCTTCTTTAGAGTGGTAGTTCCGATGTTGAGACCAACCATGATAACGGTTGCCATATTGGAGTCAATGTGGATTTGGAATGACTACTTACTTCCTAAACTGACATTACCGACAGAGGTTAAGACGATTCCGCTTGCCATTGATGCATGTACGGGTTCCCATGGAACTTATCAGTTGGGTTGGTTGATGGCTATGCTTGTGATAGCAATCATACCGATTATCATATTCTACCTGTCTTGCCAGAAACACATTATCAAGGGTGTTGCAGCAGGTGCCGTTAAGGGATAAACATATTGAATTAAATTATTATCGCAGGTAGACGACATAATATATGTGTTGCTTTGCCTGCGATAAGTTGATATCAGAGGAATTTATATATTATAGAGAAAGGAAAATGTATAGTCGGCATATAATGTAAAAGTTGTTGCATGGTATTGCTATATACATGGGTTAAAAAATGAGAAGTGCCGGAATATTATTGCCAGTTGCCAGTCTTCCATCAAAGTACGGAATAGGATGTTTTTCAAAAGAGGCATATGAACTGATTGACAAACTGAAGAAAGCAAAGCAGACATATTGGCAGATTTTGCCGTTGGGACCTACCGGTTTTGGTGATTCGCCTTACCAGTCCTTTTCAACGTTTGCAGGGAATCCTTATTATATTGATTTAGAGAAGTTGATACAGGAAGGGCTTCTTACAAGAGAGGAATGTGAGGAATGTGATTTCGGGGATGATGACAGGTATGTTGATTATGAGAAGATTTATAAATCGAGGTTTGGAATTTTATGGCAGGCATTTAAGAATTTTGATTGTGAAACTGCGGATTTTAAACAGTTTGTATCAGAGCAGAGAGATTGGTTAGAAGACTATGCGCTCTATATGTCCATTAAGGATTCTAATGAAGGACTTACATGGATTAAGTGGGATGAGGACATAAAGCTGCGTCAGCCGGAGGCCATCAGGAGATATCGTGAGGAGTTGGCGGAGGATATTCAGTTTTATGAGTTTATTCAGTATCAATTTTACAGGCAGTGGATGAATTTGAAGGAATATGCCAACAGCAATGGTATTAAGATTATAGGGGACATTCCCATCTATGTTGCGTTTGACAGTGCAGACTGCTGGTCATCGCCGCAGCTGTTTCAGTTTAATGATGACAATGAGCCTAAGGCAGTAGCAGGTTGTCCGCCGGACGCCTTTGCGGCAACAGGACAGTTGTGGGGAAATCCGCTCTATGATTGGGAATATCATAAAAAGACGGAATATGAATGGTGGAAGAAGAGGGTAAGGTATAGTTTTCAGTTATATGATGTGGTGAGGATAGACCATTTTAGAGGCTTTGATGAATACTATTCTATTCCGTATGGTGATGAGACCGCTGAAAATGGTCACTGGGAGAAGGGACCGGGATTGGATTTGTTTACGTCTCTGACAGAGGAGCTGGGAAAACTCAATATTATCGCAGAAGATTTGGGTTATCTGACAGACAGTGTTGTGCAGCTGGTAAAGGATACCGGCTATCCGGGAATGAAGATTATGCAGTTTGCTTTTGATTCAAGAGAGCAGAGCAATTATCTGCCCCACACGTATGATAAAAATTGTGTGGTATATACCGGAACCCATGATAATGATACCATTCAGGGGTGGTATCCGACGATATCAGGGAAGGATAGAGAGTATTCCAAGGAGTATCTTAATAATGCCGGAACAAAGAAGAAAGAATTGTATTGGGATTTTATACGGGTTACATTAGCTTCTGTGGCAGATACAGCCATCATACCGGTACAGGATTATCTGGGACTGGGCTCCGAAGCAAGAATTAATGTTCCGTCAACACTGGGAACGAATTGGAAATGGAGACTGTTAAAGGGCGAATTAGATAATAAATTACTTGCCACGATTGCAAGAATGACAGAGATTTATGAGAGATGTGAGGTATAAGGGTAGATTTTAAAGTAAAGCACATATGATATAGCAACTTAAAAATAGGAGGTTTTTCTGAATATGGAATATGTAGCAGAATATAAAGATAAGTTTAGAAGGTTAATTGAAATTCAGGAAAAATATGGGATTGATTCCAGTGAGTCAAAACAGATGCTTGAAAGCATTGATTCATACAGGGTAAATACACCTGTTGTGGGAAATTTCAGCACAGGAAAAAGCTCTATGATTAATGCTGTGATAGGAAGACCACTTTTGAGTGTGGAGATTACACCGGAGACGGCGGTGCCGACCGAAATCTATTATGGTGATAATAAAGTATACCAGCACGATAAGAATGGGATTATTGAGCGAGGAATTGACGAGCTTCCGCTTAAGGGGCTTACGATACAGACAACCGACCTTGTGAAAATTGAGTATCATAATGATTTTTTAAAGGAAATCAAGACGGTAAATATCGTTGACCTGCCGGGTTTTGATACGAACTTTGAACTGCACAATAGGGCGATTCACCAATATCTGCCGAACAGTCTGGCCTACCTTTTGGTGGTTTCTTCGGATGAGCCGGTATTAAAAGAAAGTATTTCGGAATTTTTGAAGGAACTGAAAGTATATAATATGCCGGTATATGTGGTCATTACCAAATGCAACCGATTAGACGATGATGAATTGGAGGAATGTAAGCGTTTGTTGAGAAAGCTCGTTGGCAAAATTGTCGAGCGGGATGATGTGAAGGTGGCATGTGTTGATTCTTATGGAAATGTTAAGATAGACGAGTTGAAGGATATTCTCAGAGAGATACAGAGCCAGACGGGACGCATCTTTGTGAATAAATATACGAAAGCACTCAGGGCGGCATCCATGCTTACGGAGGTATATCTGATAGAGAGAATTGATAAGGCAAGTCTCTCCACCTCAAGACTTGAGCAGGAGCAGGAAAAGGTGGAGAAGAAGATGCAGGAACTGTCTGTGGATATTGAGAGGGAAAAAACGAATTTTGACAGACAGGCGAAGGTTTGTATCAATACAATCAGAGAGAGAGTCAAAAGTGATCTTGAAGCGACACTTCCTACGATTAGTGCCATGATAGAGAACGGCTCCGATATCACAGAAAAGATTAATGCAGTAGTAAGACGTTCTGTCAGAATAGGAATCAATACGGAATTTGAGCCGAAATTAAAGAAATATGTGGAGCATATTTCGGAAATGATTACCATTGAATTTAATGAGAATGATCTGATTATCAATAATATAGAAGGCTTACAGAAGGCAAATGTAGTGGATGAGGTGACAAAGACCGCACTGCCTGTGATATTGGCAGGGGTAGGTCTTGTGTTTGCACCGGTGGCAGCGGTAATTGGCGGTATGGTCGGCGTGGCAGCTGATATTGTCCATAATGTATCTAATAATAAAAAGAGACAGAAGGAGGTTGATAAGGCGGCAAAAGCCATTATCAAGGAAGTAACCGAGCACACCATTGTCAGCATTGAGAATGAGATTAGCAGGTATATTGCTAATATCAATCAGAAGATTGAGAAGGATGTGATGAAGAAAAAAACAGTACTGGAGAAATCATTATCCGATATTAAGATTGATATCAGTATTGAGGAAAGTAACCGTTCCAGAGATATAGAAGACTTGGAGAAGGATTTGGAATTTATTCAGTCCTTTAAGAACATCAAGGCAGTTTAGGAGGGTTAGGGAAGATGGAATTTTATGAGAGAACAAGAGAAGATGAGATAGAATTTAACAGATTTACGGAAAAAGTAGATAATGTATACAATAATTTGAGAAATTATGAGAATGAAATTGATTTGTTTGACATAGCATCAATTAAGAAAAATTTTATCGCAAAAACGAACGATTTTTTCAGAGAAGACAGAAAGCTGAACATAGGAATCATCGGGCGCGTTAAGGTTGGCAAGTCTACATTTTTAAATACACTTTTGTTCGATGGCAGAAATATTCTGCCTACTGCGGTAACCCCTAAGACTGCGGCGCTGACAAGAATTGAGTATGATGACGGGAACAGAATAGAAGTAGAATATTTTACCAGAGATGAGTGGAGAATCATTGTATCAAAGTCAGAGGAAGACAATGATTCTGCCGAATATGTGGTTGCCAAAGAAATCATGGGGATGTTGGGGGAGCGTCAGATTAAGCCGGAGGATTACATAGCCAGAGGACATGAGACAATACGATTTGATTCCTATGAAGCGTTGATGGGAGAACTTAATGAATACGTAGGGGAGAATGGTAAGTTTACCCCGATTGTAAAAAGTGTCAGTATCTTTATAGACAAAGAGGATTTGGACGGCATTTCGATAGTTGATACACCGGGACTGTATGATCCGGTGGTATCCAGAGTGGATAAAACGAAACAGTTTATGGAGCTGTGCGATGTCGTATTTTTCTTAAGTAAATCCACCTCATTCCTTGATAAAAACGATATTGACCTGATGGCATCACAGCTGCCGAAAAAGGGTGTTAAAAAAGTAATTCTTGTGTGTAGCAGGTTTGATGATGGTATCAGGGATACGCTGTGGGGATGTGCAAGTTTAAGTGAAGCAGCCGAACAGACAAAGAGAAAGCTTACATCCTATGCAGAGCAGGCATTTATTAATTACAGAAATGCGAAAATGTATGTGAATAATGATATTATTGAACAGTTTAAGCATCCGATATTTGTGTCCTCCATGTTGGATAATATATCTAAAAAGGAAGTATCCGAATATTCGTCAAAGGAGAAGAAGGTGTATGCAGATTTGACGGCAAAGGGACCAGTGACAGGTGATGAACTGAAAAGAATCGGTAATATGTCGGAGCTTCACAGTGTCTTTGATGAAGTGGTAAAAGAAAAGGAGAGAATGTTGGAACAGAAGGCGAAGACATTCATTCCTGTGGCAATGGAGGAGTTGAATGACAAGTTATCAAGAATCTCCAGTCTTGCCACAAAGAGGAAAGAGCAGCTGTTGGAATACGACAAAGAGAAGCTGACGGAGCAAAAGAAGGCGATATCCACACAGATTAATAAGATGAATGCCAGTCTGGAGATTGTATTCAATGATTTGATTAAGAAGGTGGAGGAGCACAAGCTTAAGGCAATTAGTGAGATTAGAGCTTACAACAGAGAGTATCTTCAGGTTTCGGAGAAGGAGGGTGTGACTACCCACTATGAGATAAAAAAAGAGTCTGCAGCAGTGTGGTTTAAGCCTTGGACATGGGGCACCAATTCCAGAGTGATATACAGTTATGATGAAAAATATCAGTATATTGATGCCTATGATGCCGTTGAAAATATCAGAAATTTTGTGGAGGACGGAAAAGAGTGCATTGAGCAGGCATTTAATAAGTCGCTTGATATTGCAGAGCTAAAGCACAGGTTGTTGACCATTATTGTTGAGAACTTAAGCTCCCTGGGAGACGGGTTTGATGCATCTTATTACCGGCTGTTGGTAGAAAAGACACTTCAGGGCATTAAGATACCTGTTATCGAGTTTCCGACAACCCAGTTTGAGGAGATGATTACGACAGAATTTTCCGGTGAGATTAAGAGCAATTCCATGAAGTCGAATTTTAAAAAGGTGTTGTCTGATGCGATATATGACGTACGCGAGGGTATCTGCAAAAAGTTAGAGCACGAAGTCATGAGATTTGAAGATGTGATAGAAGAATTAAAGAGGGATTTCTCAGTACAGCTTCTTGGCGATATAAGGAAGGAATATAGCACTATTATTGCACAGTCTTCAGATAAAGATAATAAGATTAAGATATATGATGAGATTATTTCTATTATAGAGAAAATTGACGTCAAAACAGCATCCTAAGGCATTGTTCATTGATAACTTAATCAATTTTTCTGCTGAAATATCGTAATCGCAAGCATTTCAGCAGGAAAATGTAAAGTCTGATGATGAACAGTTCCTAAGTAATATGTATATTTTTACACTCCCTGAGATACAATAGAGTTATAAATTGTTAAAGGGAGTGTGTTTTTTTGGAGAATAAGGAGATTGAAACCCAGCAGAATAAGGCGGAACTGATAAAGGAAGCGGGACAGTTGGAAATGCAGAATAAAAAAGAAGGCGGAAAAATCTATCTGCTCTCTATTATAGGAGAGGTAGAGGGACATGATGTGCTTCCTGCCAATTCAAAGACAACCAAGTATGAACATGTGCTGCCGAGACTGGCGGAGATAGAGGAACAGGAGGAATATACAGGTGTGCTGGTCATCATTAATACGGTGGGAGGGGATGTGGAGTCAGGTCTTGCCATCGCAGAAATGTTGGCTTCCCTCAGTAAGCCTAAGGTGTCACTGGTGTTGGGGGGAAGTCATTCCATTGGTGTCCCCCTTGCTGTTTCAACCGATTATTCATTTATTGTGCCATCAGGAACTATGGTCATTCATCCGGTGAGGATGAACGGACAGTTTATCGGTGCACCCCAGACCTATGAATACTTCAAGATTATTCAGGACAGGATTGTCAGCTTTGTGACGTCACATTGCAAAATTGATGGGAAAAGATTTGAAGAAATGATGATTCATCAGGGAATACTCACCAAAGACCTCGGCACAATTCTGGTGGGAGAAGAGGCAGTAAAGGAAGGACTGATTGACGAAATAGGGGGAATAGACAAGGCACTTAAGAAGCTTCACGAATTGATAGGAAATTACTATTGAATAAAAAATGAAAAGATAGTAAAATACAAAAGAAAAAGTTTTTGATAAAGCGAGGCTTTGAAGCAATATCAGAGATAGGAAAGAATTTCAATATTATAAAATATGATAGGAAAGGATTTTAGGTATGAGTTTAATTGAAGCTATCATTTTAGGAATTGTGCAGGGAATTGCAGAATTTCTTCCCATCAGCAGTTCGGGGCATCTGGCCATCTTTAAGAAGATTTTCGGGCTCAGTGATGTGGGACTTACATACGATATACTTTTGCATGCAGGTACACTTGTGGCAGTATTTATTGTATATTGGTCAGATATATGGAAGCTTATCAAAGAGGGAATCGGCATTATCATCGATGCCTGTAAGAATATAGGGCGGTTTTGCAACGGCAAGGTAAAAAAAGGCGAAGCAGAATACATAACAGTGATTGGGACTTCTTACAGGCGGTTTGTGATGCTTGTTATTGTTTCGACGATTCCGACAGGTATCATCGGCTTGGTGTTTAAAAAGGTATTTAATCTTGACAATCCTTCTATTATCATACCGGGAATCGGTCTGTTGATTACAGGACTTATCCTGTTTATTGTGGATGATTTGCCGGCGGGCAGTAAAACACCGAAGAAAATGTCATACAAGGATGCCGTTATCATCGGTATTTCGCAGGGCGTTGCCACATTACCGGGAATTTCACGCTCCGGCACTACGCTGACAGTGGGAGTACTTAGGGGACTTGACAGAAAGTTTGCGATAAAATATTCTTTTATCATGTCAATACCTGCCATACTGGGAGCATGTGTGTTGGATATTAAGGATTTGTTTGCACCGGAGAATGCCATATCCGGTAAGGAAATGGCTTACTATTTTACGGGAGCTGTCGTAGCTGCCGTGGTAGGCTTTGTGTGTATTAAGACATTAATTTTATTATATAAGAACAAAAAAATGAAATACTTTTCCTACTATTGCTTTGTAGTGGGAATCATAGCGATTGTCGCTAATTTTGTGGGATAGTTGGGAGGCAGCATATGGCTTCACAAAATAGTAGTGCAAGAAAAAGTAATGACAATAGAACAGGAAACAGTGCGAGAACAAGCTCAAAGTCCAATATTAAGGTAAGCGCAGGCGGGAAGAATGCGAAGGGAAGGACGGCAGGCAGAAAGTCAGCTGTAGGAAAGACAGCGGGAATAGCTTCACAGGAGAGAGAACAGAGTGAATTCAGGGCATCGGAGGATGTGAAGATTATCTCCGGTTTTGTTGTTATGATATTGCTGATGCTCAGTAATTTTCATCTGATAGGGCGTGCAGGTAATATTATCAGCCGGTTTTTATTCGGAATGTTCGGTCTTTTTGCCTATATCGTTCCGGTGCTCGCCTTTATCGCAGTGTGTTTTTTTGTGGCAAATATCGATAATAAGACTGCCATGAAAAAGCTTGTGGCGGCAGTTGTGTTATATGTGATGGTTTCCACCATATTGCAATTAATCTATTCTTCGACAGAAGTAGGCTTCCATTTGGGAAGTATATACAAGGCATGCAGAAGAATCCGCAATGGCGGCGGTTTTGTGGGGGGACTTTTTGCAGTGCTGCTTCATAGTATCATTGGTACATATGGCGCCTATATTGTAGTATTTGCCATTACCATTGTGTGTCTTGTCATCATTTCAGAGAAATCCTTTGTGAATGGTGTGAAAAGGCGTAGCAGAGATGCCTATGCTTCGGCAAGAGAAGATGTAAAAAGAATGAAGGAAAACAGTGATTTAAGGAGCAGGCAGAGAAAAAAGAGCCGACAGCTTGTGAGAGCCAATAAGCCGGTGAGAGGTGTGGCACTCAACCCGAAGGTAACAGAGGGGACAGAGGTTGATGCGGATGTGCATGAACTGATTAAGAATGGTGCTTTATATAGAGGACACATTAACTATGAAGATGATACCACACAGGATTTTTTGCCGGGTAAACTGTATGGAAATGAGGAAGCGCAGGAGGAGTCTTCTGATGTTCTATATGCCAGCAGAGTACACTCGAATATAGAATATTCGAATACAGAATATTTGGATACAGGGTATCTGGATGCGGAGGAATACGATGGAGGATATACGGATGGCGGAGCCGGAGATATGGCATTGCCGGATGAGGCGGAAGACTTTGGAGATACGATAGTGCCGGATATCCACAAGATATGGAGTGACCGTGCACAGGCAGACGTGGTAAGCAGGGCGGAAGAGGAAGCCAGAGATAAAGATATCAGAGCGGGAGAGTTTCAGCCGAAGGAGAAGATTGTAGTAAGTAAAGCTGCCAAAGAAGTAATGAACCGCAAGGCATTTTCAGGTACCTCTCTCAGTATCTCTAATTCCGTGCCGGTACCGGATGTGAATGAGGGAATTGAGAAAAAGGCAGTTTCGCCACAGCAGGCGGCAGTCAGACCAAAGTCTAAGGAATATGTCATGCCGCCGTTGACCTTATTGAGAAAGGGCAAGGGATTTAAGTCAGGCTCAATGAAAAACGGACAGATCAGTCAGACAGCGATAAAACTTCAACAGACCTTAGAAGCATTTGGTGTCAGGGCAAATGTCATTAATGAGAGCAGGGGACCTTCCGTAACCCGCTATGAGCTGCAGCCGGAGACGGGAACCAAGGTAAGCAAGATTACTGCACTGTCAGATGACATTAAGTTGAATCTGGCAGCTTCCGATATCAGAATTGAAGCGCCGATTCCGGGTAAGGCGGCCGTTGGAATAGAAGTGCCAAACGATAAGAGAGAATCCGTTTTCTTAAGAGATTTGATAGAGTCAGAGGAGTTGTCAAAGCATCCCTCCAGACTTGCCTTCGCAGCGGGTATGGATATTGCAGGCAAAGTAGTTGTGGCAGATATCGCAAAGATGCCGCATATGCTGATTGCAGGAACGACAGGTTCAGGAAAGTCGGTATTTACGAATTCTATCATTATGAGTATTCTGTTTCGGGCAAAGCCGTCAGAGGTAAAGCTCATTATCGTAGATCCGAAGGTTGTGGAATTTGGTGTCTATAATGGTATTCCGCATCTGCTCTCACCGGTAGTCACAGATCCGAGAAAGGCGGCCGGCGCACTGAACTGGGCAGTAGGAGAAATGAGTGAGAGATACAAACTCTTTGCCAATTATAATGTGAGAGATTTAAAGGGATATAACGAAAAGATTAAGCAGATGGGCTACATGGATGGGGATGAGTGGCTACAGCCGAAGCCTCAGATAGTAATTATTATAGATGAGCTTGCAGACCTGATGATGGTGGCTTCCAAAGAGGTTGAGGCGGCAATCTGCCGACTGGCACAGCTCGCAAGAGCAGCCGGTATACATCTGATTATCGCTACCCAGCGTCCGTCAGTAGACGTTGTAACCGGACTGATTAAAGCAAATATTCCGTCCAGAGTGGCACTGTTAGTGTCATCCGGAACGGATTCCAGAACCATTATTGACAGTAATGGAGGCGAGAAGTTGCTTGGCAATGGGGATATGCTGTTTTATCCGTCAGGTTATGTAAAACCGGTGAGATTACAGGGAGCCTTCGTCTCTGATGAAGAAGTCCAAAATGTAGTAAAATTCCTGATTGATAACAATCAGGATGTGGAATACAATGAAGCAGTTACCAATACAGAACCCGATATGGACAATGGCGAGACCGGTTCACAGGGAAATGGTGATGATAAGGATGTGCTTTTTGAGCAGGCAGCAAGATTTGTGATAGAGAAGGAGAAAGGCTCAACAAGTATGCTTCAGAGAATGTTTAAAATTGGGTTTAACAGAGCGGCAAGAATTATTGACCAGCTTGAAAAAGCCGGCATTGTAGGAGCTGACGAAGGCACCAAGCCACGTAAGGTGCTGATGACAATGGAGGAATTTGAACAGACATTATAACAAGTAAAGTTTGACAGTGGAAAGGATTGATTGAACATGGCGAAAGAATATAAATCAGATATTGAAATAGCGCAGGAGGCAGAAATGCTGCCGATTAAGGAGATTGCTGCCAAGTTGGATATTTCAGAAGATGATATTGAAATGTATGGAAAGTATAAAGCAAAGTTATCCGATGCGTTGATAAAGAACCTTAAGCAGAAAGAGGACGGTAAATTGGTGCTGGTCACGGCAATTAATCCTACCCCTGCAGGAGAAGGAAAAACCACAGTGACTGTCGGACTGGGGCAGGCATTGGGAAAGCTCGGCATCAAGTCGGCAATTGCGCTGCGTGAACCATCCCTTGGACCATGCTTTGGCATTAAGGGAGGAGCTGCCGGAGGAGGATATTCACAGGTAGTGCCGATGGAGGATTTGAATCTTCATTTTACAGGAGATTTTCATGCGATTACTGCTGCCAATAATCTTCTGGCAGCCATGCTTGACAATCACATTCAGCAGGGGAATGAGCTTCGTATTGATACAAGACAGATTGTATGGAAGAGATGTCTTGACATGAATGACAGGGTACTGAGAAATATTGTGGTTGGACTTGGCGCAAAGACAGACGGCTTTGTGAGAGAAGACCATTTTGTCATATCTGTCGCATCAGAGATTATGGCCATTCTCTGTCTGGCAGAGGATATGCAGGATTTGAAGAGAAGACTTTCTGATATAATTGTTGCCTATAATACAGAGGGAGAGCCGGTCACAGCAGGAGAGCTCAGGGCAGTCGGTGCCATGGCAGCATTACTGAAGGATGCGATTAAACCGAATCTGATACAGACATTGGAACATACACCTGCCATTGTTCACGGCGGACCATTCGCCAATATTGCCCATGGCTGCAATTCCGTCAGAGCTACCAAGCTGGCGCTGAAGTTGGCAGACGTGGTGGTGACGGAGGCTGGTTTTGGTGCCGATTTGGGAGCAGAAAAGTTCTTTGACATTAAGTGTCGTAAGGCAGGTCTCAAGCCTGATGCGGTAGTTCTGGTAGCCACGGTAAGGGCACTTAAGTACAATGGAGGCGTGCCGAAAGACCAGTTGAACACTGAGAATCTTGAGGCATTGGAGAGGGGTATCGTCAACCTTGAAAAACACATAGAAAATCTTAAATTATATGGCGTACCGGTCATTGTCACACTCAACTCTTTTATCACTGACACAGAGGCAGAGTATGAATATATCAGGCAGTTTTGTGAAAAGAAGGAATGTCAGTTTGCACTTGCCAGAGTATGGGAGCAAGGCGGCGAGGGAGGTATGGCACTTGCTACAAAGGTGCTTGAGACCATTGAACAGCAGAAAAGGGATTTTCAACTGTTATATCCTGACGAGATGTCACTGGAAGATAAAATAAGCACCATTGCACAGAAAATATATGGCGCAGACGGTGTCACCTATTCCGCGGCAGCGAAAAAGTCACTGGAAAGAATTACCAGGCTTGGATTTGGCAAGCTTCCGGTGTGTATGGCAAAAAATCAATATTCCTTGTCGGATGATGCGACAAAGCTTGGAAGACCGACAGGCTTTCAGGTAGATATACGGGAGGTATATGTCAATGCAGGTGCCGGTTTTGTTGTTGCTATTACGGGGACCATTATGACAATGCCGGGTCTGCCTAAGAATCCTGCCGCCTTCAACATAGATGTCAATGACGATGGCGTGATAACAGGACTGTTTTAATAATTATCATTGATAAAGAAACGGAGATTACGATGAAGCTTAAATTTTCAAAAATGCATGGAACCGGAAATGATTATATATATGTTAACGGATTTGCACAGACATTGTCTCAGCCCCGGCAGGCAGCAGTGGAACTCAGCAGGGCACATTTTTCCATCGGTTCTGATGGTCTCATTATTGTGGCACCTTCAAAGACAGCAGATGTGAGAATGATTATGTTCAATTCAGATGGCTCAGAAGGTAAGATGTGCGGCAATGGCATCAGATGTGTTGCCAAGTATGCCTATGACCATAAGCTGACAGATAAAAAAGTGATGAAGATAGAGACGGCATCAGGCATCAAGACCGTTGAGGTGACAACCGATGAGGCAGATCTGGTGACAGATGTAAAAGTGGATATGGGAAAGGCAATATTAAAACCGTCAGAGATTCCGATGAATGTGGAAGGGGAAAGTTTTATCAACAGGGAGATTATCGTCAATGGCACACAATATCATGCAACTGCCGTTTCCATGGGAAATCCCCATCTGGTAATCTTCATGAAGGGAATTGATGCACTTTTGCTTGAACAGATAGGTCCCTGCTTTGAGAACCATGAGTGGTTTCCGCAAAAAGTCAATACAGAATTTGTAGAAATCATAGATGAACATAATTTTAAAATGAGAGTTTTCGAGAGAGGAACAGGGGAGACAATGTCGTGCGGCACAGGTACATGTGCTGTCACGGTTGCGGCAGTTCTCAACGGATATGCAGCATATGGCGAGGAGCTTAACATCCACATCAGAGGGGGAATATTAAAAGATACCTATTATGAGGATGGAACTGTGATTATGAAAGGTCTTGCGACACATGTATTTGATGGTGAGATTGAAATATAACAGAACAGTGACGTTAACGGATTGTGTATAGAAATGAGGATTGGTATGAAATTATTATCTGAATTGGTAAAAGATTTTGATTATACGGTAGTCAGTGGTGAACTTGATACCACCTTAAACGATGTGGTATTTGACTCAAGAAAGGCAGCGGCAGATAATGTGTTTGTGTGTATTGTGGGTGCCGTCACAGATGGTCATGACTACCTTGGAGGGGCATATGACCAAGGATGCAGGGTGTTTGTGGTGGAGAAGAATGTAACAGCGAGAGACATTGCCAAAAAGGATGATGGGGTTACCATCATCAGAGTCGAGAATACGAAGCGGGCACTGGCATGCATGTCAGCGGCACTGTTTGATGCTCCGGCAGGAAAGTTAAAGACGATTGCTGTCACAGGGACAAAGGGAAAGACCACAACTACCTTCATGATCCGGGATATCTTAGAGAAGCATGGCATTAAGACAGGAATTATCGGCACAACAGGAGTATATGTGGGAGAACAGTATATCAAGATTGCCAATACGACACCGGCTTCCTATGACATTCACCATTTTTTTCAGATGATGGTTGAGGAGGGCTGTGCTGCCTGTGTGATGGAGGTATCATCACAGGCACTCAAGTTAGACAGAACCTATGGAATCATGTTTGATTATGGTATTTTTACCAATATGGCCCCTGACCACATCGGAAAGAATGAGCATGCCGATTACGCCGAATATGTCTATTGTAAGAGCCTGCTGTTTCAACAGTGCAGGCATGGCGTGTTTAATATAGATGACAAGGAGACTGTCAATATGGTGAAAGATGCCTCCTGTGATATTCATACATATGGTCTCACAGATAACGCAGATTTATATGCTGACGGGATTGAATATATCAGCGGAGAGGGAAGACTTGGCATTGGCTTTGATGTTCACGGTGTTTGGAATGACCATATAGAAGTGAATACACCGGGCAGATTTTCTGTGTATAATGCCCTGGCTGCCATTCTGGTATCAGAGCTTATTGGTGTAGATACAGAGAATGTGAAGGAAGCACTGCTTACCACGTTTGTCAAGGGAAGAGTTGAGCAGATTAAAATATCTGACAAATTCATACTGATGATTGATTATGCGCATAATGCCATGAGTATGGAGAGCATTTTAAAGACCATGAGAGAATATCATCCAAAGAGAATTGTGAGTCTGTTTGGATGTGGCGGCAATCGCTCAAAACTGCGAAGATATGAAATGGGAGAGACCTCCGGAAGGCTGGCGGATTTGTCGGTAATTACGGCGGACAATTCAAGAGACGAGGAAGTGCTTGATATTATAGAAGATATTAAAGTGGGGATTGATAAAACAGAAGGTGAGTATGTGGTGATTCCTGACCGGAAGGAGGCCATAAAATATACGATTGTCAATGCTAAGGAGGGGGATATTATTCTGCTGCTTGGCAAAGGACATGAAGATTATCAGGAAATCAAAGGGGTAAAATATCCATTTGATGAGAGAGTAATCATCAGAGAAATTTTAACTGAAATAGAAAAAGCAAAATAGAAAAGGCATAATAGAAAAATATAATACAAAGACCATAATACAAGGAGGAACGAAATGACACAGATCATTGACGGAAAAAAAATATCCGATGAGTTGAAGCTTGAATTGAAAGAAAAAGTAGCGCAGTATAAAGCAGAGGGGGTTGCAATTACGCTTGCCGTCATCCAGGTGGGAAATGACAAGGCGAGCAGTGTATATGTGGGAAATAAAAAGAAAGCATGTGAATTTATCGGTATTCAGTCATTGGCATATGAGCTGCCGGAAAGCACTACGCAGGAAGAGTTATTATCCATCATAGAGGAATTGAACGGCAGAAAAGATGTCAATGGTATTTTAGTACAGCTTCCGCTTCCGAAACATATCGATGAAGACAGGGTCATTGAGTCCATTGATGCGAAAAAAGATGTAGATGGCTTCCATCCTATGAGTGTAGGAGCCCTCTCCATTGGGAAAAAGGGATTTATCTCATGTACACCATATGGTATCATAGAACTGCTTAAGAGAACGGGGATAGAGATAGACGGAAAAGAATGTGTCATTGTGGGCAGAAGTAATATTGTCGGAAAGCCAATGTCAATGCTTATGTTGAGAGAAAATGCCACCGTAACCACGGCGCACTCCCACACTAAGAATCTTAAAGAGGTTTGTAAAAGGGCAGATATTTTAATCGTTGCGATTGGCAAGCCGAAATTCATTAATGCGGACTATGTGAAAGAGGGTGCTGTTGTCATAGACGTGGGAATCCACAGAAATGAGAATAACAAATTATGTGGTGATGTAGATTATGAGGATGTATTCCCACATGCCAGTGCCATAACCCCTGTTCCGGGCGGTGTAGGTCCAATGACCATCGCCATGCTGATGAAAAACTGTGTCAATGCAGTGGAGATACAGAAATAATGCTGTTTGCCAATATAATTGTAGATATTTCTCATGAAAAATTAGATAAAACATTTCAATACATTGTTCCGGAGCGGATGGAAAAAGAAGTAAAGGTTGGCTGCTTTGTAGACATTCCTTTCGGAAAAGGAGACAGATGTATCAGTGGCTACGTTATAGAATTAGTCGATACTCCCTGCATGGATATGGCGAGGCTTAAGGAAATCAGAAGCATTCGTAAAGACGCTGTTATTGCAGAGTCGCAATTGATAGAGTTGGCATGGTTTATCAAGGAAAGATACGGCTCCACCATGAACAGGGCATTAAAGACGGTTCTTCCCGTAAAACAGAGTGTGAAGAACAGGGAGAAGAAATTCCTCCGGCTGAGGGTACCGCGGGAGGAGGCATTTTCCCTGTATGAGGAGTACAGAAAGAAGAAAAATCTGACGGCGAGAGCTACGCTGTTAAGGGAATTGCTCAATTCAGAAGAAATTGAGTATCAGGTTGCTGTGGAGAAGCTTGCCGTCAGTGCGTCCGTGATAAAAGGGCTTGAGAAGAGCAGAGTGATTGAAGTGATACGGACGACTCTGTACCGAAATCCCGTGGGGGATTATGGTGTCGAGGAGGAGCAGCTCATTCTGAATGAAGAGCAGAAAGCAGTGGCAGACAGCATCAAGTCAGAAATCGGAAGAGGCAACCATGGTTCCCATCTGATTTTCGGAGTGACGGGAAGTGGCAAGACACAGGTATACATGGATATCATAAGCTACGTGATTTCCATGAACAGAGAAGTCATTGTATTGATTCCGGAGATTTCGCTTACCTATCAGACTATCAAGCGTTTTTACAGGAGATTTGGCAGTATTGTCTCTATTATTAATTCAAAGCTGTCAAAAGGGGAAAAATATGACCAGTTTGAGAGAGCAAAAAAAGGTGACATTAAAATCATGATAGGACCGAGGTCAGCACTTTTTACCCCTTTTCACCATCTTGGTCTCATCCTTATTGATGAAGAGCATGAGAGTGCCTATAAAAGTGACAGTGTGCCTAAATATCATGCAAGAGAGGTGGCAATTGAAAGAGCAAGGCAGTGTGGTGCCACGGTTGTGCTGGGTTCTGCGACGCCGTCAGTGACTACCTATTATCAGGCATTAAACGGTCATTATCATCTGCATATCCTCAAAAACAGAGCCAATCGTATGACGCTTCCCAAAGTGGATATTGTAGATATGAGAACTGAACTGGAAAATGGAAACAGAGAGATGTTCAGTGAAAGCTTAAAGGAATTAATCAGTGACAGGCTTTCCAAAAAGCAGCAGACGATGCTGTTTATCAACCGGAGGGGTTATTCCTCTTTTGTGTCCTGCAGAAAATGTGGAAATCCCATAAAATGTCCGCACTGTGATGTTTCCCTTACACTCCATAAAAACATACACTTGGAGGAGAGCATGGCAAGAGGTGACCGATTAGTCTGCCATTATTGTGGCTATTCGATGCAGATGCCAAAGGGATGCCCTTCCTGTGGCTCTAAGTATATCGGACGGTTCGGCATAGGAACAGAACAGATAGAGGAAAAGATAAAGGAGATGTATCCCCAGGCAAAGGTGCTGAGAATGGATATGGATACCACAAGGGGAAAGGATGATTACGAACATATTTTAACGGCATTTGCCGGAGGTGAGGCAGATATTTTGGTAGGAACACAGATGATTGTGAAGGGGCATGATTTTGGCAATGTAACATTAGTCGGCATCATTGCAGCAGATTTGTCCGTGTTTGCACCAGATTATACGGCAGCAGAGCGAACCTTCCAGTTGTTGACACAGGCGGCCGGCAGAGCAGGGAGAGGAAACATAGAGGGAAATGTCATTATACAGACCTATCATCCGGAAGAGATGTGCATACAGACAGCGGCAAGACAGAATTATGAAGAATTTTACGAGAATGAGATTGCCTACAGAAAACTCATGACATATCCGCCGGTTTATGATATGATGGCGGTATTGATTACACATGAAAATGAGGAATTTGTCTATCGGGCAGTCAGTGATGTAGCTCAAAGAATTGAGAAAAGTAAGATTGCAGGGCTGACAGTCATCGGACCGGCGAAAGCAGCCGTGTCAAAAATAAATGATATCTACAGATATGTGATTTATTTAAAACATGAAAACGGAGATACCCTGATTAAAATCAAGAATGCAATCATAAGGTATATAGACAGGGTGGAAGAATATAAAAACTTAACAATACAATTTGACTTTAATCCTATTTCCGCCTTATAGAGGCAGTAAAGCAGAAAGGAAATGATTATTATGGCAATCAGAACAGTGAGAACAATCGGTGATCCGGTACTGTTAAAGAAATGTAAAGAAGTAAAGGAAATGAATGGCAGGACAAGAGAGCTCATTGAAGATATGATTGAGACAATGTATGAGCATGATGGTGTGGGACTTGCCGCACCGCAGGTAGGTGTGCTGAAGAGAATAGTGGTAATCGATGTGGGCGAGGGACCGATTGTATTTATCAATCCTGTCATCTTAGAGACGAGTGGCTCACAGTGTGGACAGGAAGGCTGTCTTAGTGTGCCGGGAAAAGCAGGCAATGTGACAAGACCGAACTATGTGAAGGTAAAAGCGCTGAATGAGGAGATGGAGGAATTTGAACTGGAGGGAGAAGAGCTTCTGGCACGTGCCATCTGTCATGAATGTGACCATCTGGATGGAAAGCTGTATGTGGATATGGTAGAGGGCGAACTGATGGATGTTGTGTTAGAGGAAGAAGAAGCTTAAGGGAAGAGAATCGCTAAGGCGGTGTAGAGTTTAAGCAGGAGGTAGCAGTAATGAATATTGTTTTTATGGGAACACCGGATTTTTCTGTCGGTGCGCTGCAGGCATTAATCGCAGCGGGACATCATATACAGGCAGTGGTGACACAGCCGGATAAGAAAAAAGGACGAGGCGAAAAAGTTTGTTTTCCCCCTGTGAAGGAGGCTGCCTTAAAAGAGGGACTTACCATTTATCAGCCGGTAAAGGTAAGAGAACCGGCTTTTATCGATATCCTTAAGACACTGGCGCCGGATGTGATAGTTGTCATTGCTTTTGGACAGCTTTTGCCAAAGGAAATATTAGAACTTGCACCCTATGGCTGTATTAATGTACATGCTTCGCTTTTGCCGAAATACAGAGGGGCAGCACCAATTCAATGGGCGGTCATAGAGGGAGAAACAAAGACGGGAGTTACTACCATGCAGATGGATGAAGGACTGGATACCGGTGATATTCTTAAGACCATCGAGATAGAGATTGATAAAAAGGAGACAGGAGGCAGTCTGTTCGATAAATTGTCAGTGGCAGGCGCTAAAATCATAGTGGAGACTCTTGAAGAATTAAAGACAGGCAGTATTACCCCGGTTCCTCAGGATTCTTCAAAGTCAAATTACGCAAAGATGTTAAAGAAGGAGCTTGGACAGCTTGATTTTAAAAGACCGGCTCGTGAGCTTGAACGACTGATACGTGGCTTGAATCCGTGGCCGAGTGCTTACACCCATATGGCAGGGAAAACTCTCAAAATATGGGATGCTGATGTGACAGAGGATGAATATGAGGGAGAATGCGGAGAGATTGTAGCTGCTGATAAAAAGAGCATTACCGTCAAGACAGGGGAAGGCTGTTTAAAGATTAACGAATTACAGCTGGAAGGAAAAAAGAGAATGAAGACGGAACAGTTTTTGTTGGGTTATAAAGCAGAGCAGGGCATTAAGGGGATTGTTCTTGCATAACAGGGGAAAGTGTGAAAAATACTTCTAAGGCGCCAAAAGACGCCGCTTAAGAAGTATTAGGTTTTCACACCGAAGAATGGCTCTGAGAGCCATTCTTCATTTATTGTTTGTGCCGCCTGCGGCGGCATGTTTGAAAGTTTGAAAGTAAACTTTCAAACTATTTATCGGTGGCAGTATCGCAACAAAGCATTGCTTTGTTGCGATATGCAGGAGGTGTAAAAACGAAAATATATACTGAAGGGAAGCAGACAGGATGGCAGAGAATCAATGGCAAAGGAAACAAAGTAATAATGCAAGGGAACTGGTACTTCAAATGATTAACGAGGTGCTGGAGGAGGGCAAGTTAAGTCATATTGTCATGAAGCGGCATTTGGACGGCATGAATGATACAGAAGAAAACCGTAAAAATAAGGCATTTATGACAAGGCTGGTACTTGGAACGATAGAGAAAAAGCTCACACTGGATTATGTGATTAATTGCTATTCTAAAATCCGGACGGAAAAGATGAAGCCAGTTATCAGAGGTATCTTAAGAATGTCTGTTTATCAGATTCTATTCATGGAGTCGGTTCCCGACAGCGCTTCGTGCAATGAGGCGGTTAAACTGGCCAAAGCACATAAGTTTACCAGTCTTGCGCCATTTGTCAATGGGGTATTGCGCACCATTGGGAGAGAAAAGGAGAATATCCGGTATCCTGATGAGAATATGGATTTTTATGGAGCATTGGAGGTTTTATACTCTGTTCCAAAATGGATGATTGAATTATTAGAGAGAGAAAACGGCAGGGAGAATATGCGAAAGATGCTTTCTTCACTGGAAGACAGACAGCAGAAAATCAGTTTTCGGATTAATACCTCAAAAGCGTCAATGGCTGAGGTAATGAAACGGATAGCGCAAGAGGCATCTGACTTGCGGGTACAAGAGATATCGCTTGCCCGTGATATGATCAGCATCAGTGGTGTGGGAGAGCTCAACAGATTGTCGGCCTTCAGAGAGGGATATATGCAGGTGCAGGATATCAGCTCTGCACTGGTAGCACAGATTAGCGGCGTGAAAAAGGGAAATTTTTGTATGGATTTGTGTGCTGCACCCGGAGGGAAGACCATTCATCTGGCAGACCTGATGGAGGGAACAGGCAGAGTACTTGCCAGAGACATTACCGGAGAAAAAACGGCTCTCATAGAGGAGAACGTTAAGCGGTGTGGTTTTCACAATATCATCACAGAGGTATGGGATGCCACCATCATGGATGAGACATCGATCGGAAAAGCGGATGTAGTGTTAGTGGATGCACCCTGCTCCGGTCTGGGGGTCATCGGGCACAAGGCAGACATCAGGTATCGCCTGAAGCAGGAGGATATTAAAGAATTAGCGGAAATTTCAAAAAAAATTCTTGCATGTGCGGTAAAATATCTTAAACCGGGGGGAATACTTATATTTAGCACATGTACCATGACGAAAACAGAAAATGATGACAACAGACAATGGCTGTTAGAAAATTTTAATTTGGAGCCGGCGGACATTACCCCGTATCTGTCAGAGGAGCTGTTGGCGATAGGAGACAACAGGGAGACAGCTAAGGACGGGTACTTAAAACTAATGCTGTCAGACCAATACGACGGCTTTTATATTTCTAAAATGTATATGAAATGATAGAAAGAGAGGATGCAGGGTTGGCTTCGGATATAGTAGCGTACTCGATGGAAGAATTGAAGAAATACTTTGAAGGCATTGGACAGAAGCCATTTCGGGCAAAGCAGGTATATGAATGGCTTCACAAAAAAAATGTGGATGCTTTTGAAGAAATGACGAACATTTCAGCCGATATGCAAAAACAGCTTGAAAGGGATTTTTTTATTGAACAGCTTACCATTGTCAAGGTGCTCACCTCAAAAATTGACGGTACACAGAAGTTCTTGTTTCGGCTGCGGGATGGCAATGTGATAGAGAGCGTGCTTATGCGGTACAAGCATGGCAATTCTGTCTGTATTTCCACACAGGTGGGATGCAGAATGGGGTGCCGGTTCTGTGCCTCCACACTTGACGGACTGGAGAGAAATCTGACATCTTCCGAGATGTTAAAGGAGATTTATACAGTGCAGAAGTACTGTGGTGAGCGAATTTCCAATATAGTACTGATGGGCAGTGGTGAGCCAATGGACAATTTTGACAATGTTGTGGCGCTGATAAATAAGATATCTGACGAAAATGGCTTGCATATTAGTCAAAGAAATATTACAATATCAACGTGTGGTCTTATAGACAACATGAAACGCTTTGCAGATTTGGGGATGCAGGTTACGCTGGCATTGTCACTGCACGCTGCGGAGGATGACACCAGAAAAGAGCTGATGCCCATTGCAAGGAGATATACAATCAGTCAGGAATTAGAGGCATGCAGGTATTATTTTGAGAAGACCGGCAGAAGGGTGACCTTTGAGTATAGTCTTGTGGCAGGTGTTAATGATAATATCGGGGAGGCAAAAAAGCTCGTTTCCCTGATAAGAGGAATGAATTGCCATGTGAATCTGATTCCTGTGAATCCCATCAAAGAGCGAGATTATCAAAAATCATCAGCGGCTAGTGTAGCAGAATTTAAAAAATATCTTGAAAAAAATGGAATTAATGCTACTATAAGGAGAGAAATGGGTTCTGATATACAGGGAGCATGCGGGCAACTGCGTAAAAGCTTCATTGAAGATGAGACATAAAAAAGGAGGTACCATATTGAAAGCGTATGCAAAAACAGATATAGGCGCAAAGAGAACAACCAATCAGGATTATGTTTTTTGTTCCATGGAGCCTGTTGGCAATCTGCCTAACCTGTTCATCGTAGCAGACGGTATGGGAGGGCATAAAGCAGGTGATCTTGCTTCTCGGTACACGGTTGAGAAGTTTCTTGAGGTTGTGAAAAGTTCAAGTGAGACAAATCCCATTACCATTATTGAACAGGCGGTAAAGACAGCGAATACTTCACTCATAGAGAAATCGAAAGAAAGTATTGATTATGAGGGAATGGGAACGACACTTGTGGTGGCAACAATTATCGGAGATTCAGTCTATATTGCGAATATAGGAGACAGCAGATTATATCTGGTTAATAGTGAGATACAGCAGATTACCAGAGACCATTCACTGGTTGAGGAAATGATTAATCTTGGAGAGATTGACAGAAAAAAGGCAAGAACACATGAGAAGAAGAATATAATAACAAGAGCAGTAGGTGTGGATACAGAGGTATGTGCGGATTTCTTTGAAATTGATTATGTCAATGGAGATATCCTGCTGATGTGTTCCGATGGGCTTAGCAATATGATTGATGATGAGGACATGAAACGGATTATTAATCAGGGAAGCGAATTGTGTGATATAGGGAATAAGCTTATCGATACAGCAAATTTAAACGGTGGTAAGGATAATATATCTGTGATTCTTATTGAACCGGATGATAGAGAGGTGAGGACATGTTGAGAAAAGGAATGTTTATCAGTGACCGCTATGAGGTGATTGATAAGATTGGCTCAGGCGGAATGTCTGATGTATATAAGACAAAGGATCACAAATTAAACAGATTTGTGGCGATAAAGGTGTTAAAGTCTGAGTTTAGCGAGGACAAGAGCTTTGTCACAAAGTTCAAGGTAGAAGCACAGTCAGCGGCAGGACTTTCCCATCCGAACATTGTCAATGTATTTGACGTAGGTGAGGAGCAGGGGATTCATTACATAGTAATGGAGCTGATTGAGGGAATTACCCTTAAAAAATATATTGAGAGAAAAGGCAGACTTTCAACGAAGGAAGCTGTGAGTATCCTGATACAGGTCTCACAGGGAATTGAGGCTGCGCATAATAACCATATTATACACAGAGATATCAAACCACAGAATATCATTATTTCCAAAGAGGGAAAGGTCAAAGTGACAGATTTTGGTATTGCAAGGGCAGCATCTGCTAATACCATCAGTTCCAATGCCATGGGCTCTGTGCACTATATTTCACCGGAGCAGGCAAAGGGTGGTTTCATCGATGAGAAGAGTGATATCTATTCCCTTGGCATCACATTGTATGAGATGGTAACAGGCAGAGTGCCATTTGAGGGAGATTCCACAGTTGCCATTGCATTGCAGCATGTTCAGAATGAGCTTCCGTCGCCGAAGATTCTGGCACCGGAGTTACCGGTCAGTGTTGAAAAAATTATAGAAAAGTGTACACAGAAGAAACCGGACAGACGATATCTGAAAGTGTCTTCGCTGATTGCAGATCTGAAGCATTCGCTGATTGCACCGGATGAGGATTTTGTAAAGATTGTCAGTGGTGTTGATGAAAAGGCAGTCACAAGGATGATATCGGATGAGGAGGTATCGAGAATCCGTAAGGAATCAGGATTTGAAAAGCCGGAGTTAGATATTCCGGTCATTGGCAAGGACAATGAGCTTGTAGAGGAAGAGGAGGAAGACGAGGTAGAAGATGACCTTGAAGATTATGATGATGAGACCAATCCTAAGCTCGACAAGATTATTGCCATAGGCGGTATTGTGACAGCACTGGTGATATTAGTGATTGTCGCCTTTCTGATTATCACCATAGCAGGAAAGGGATGTTCCGGAAGTAGGGGATCATCGCATTCTTCGGTGGACAGTGAAGAGGGAGAGACCCTCGATGCGAATCATACCAAGGTACCGGAGTTAGAGGGAATCCCACAGGAAGAGGCAATCGAAAAGCTTAAGAATGCAACACTCGGATACAAGATTGAGCAGGAGTATGATAATAAAGTAACAGAAGGTTATGTCATCAGCGCCTCAAAGGAAGCCGGTGAGATTGTTGAGATTAATACGACGATTACATTGGTAGTCAGCAGAGGCGGAAAGCCATTCGAGATTCCGGATGTAGTAGGAAAATCAAAAGAAGAAGCAAGGAAGATATTAAAGGATTTAGGTGTTAATGTAAAGATAGAATATGCGGCAAATGATACCGTTCCAATTGATCAGGTCATTAAGACAGAGCCTACGGCGCCGAGCCAGCTGCGGTATGGCGATGATATTACCATCTACGTAAGCTCCGGAACAGATGCCACTTATGTCACGGTTCCTAAGCTGATTGAGCTGTCACAGGATGCGGCGAAGGCATCCTTAGATGCCCAGGGCTTGAAGTTGGGCGAAGTGCTTGAAGAGTACAGTGAGACTGTTCCAAAGGGTAAGGTATGTAAGCAGGATTTGGAGCCTAACAGCAAAACCGTACAGGGAACAGAGGTCAATATATGGCTGAGTAAAGGACCGGAGGAGAAGCCGAAGGTGCCTAATCTGGTAGGAAAGACAGAGGCACAGGCAAAGCAGGCATTGGGAGAGATTGGCCTTGAGGCGGGAACCATTAGCACAGAATACAGTGATTCCGTGCCAAAGGGCACTGTTATCAGACAGGCAACGGCTGTGGATACACTTGTCAACAAAGGAACAAAGATTAATTTTACCGTCAGCAATGGTCCGGAGCCTACGACGACACAGAGGGTTACCGAAACCACTACACAGGAGCCGACCACAGAGCCGCCGACAACGCAGGCAGCAAGAAAGAGCGTCAATGTCGAGATACAGAAGACTTTGTTAGGAGATATTCCGGAGGACAGAGTTGATGACAATGTATATATCATTATTAGTATTGAGGGAAGTCAGGTAGCATCAATAGACGCCGGAAAGTACAGCTCACTTCCGAATATGCTCAGCAGACGATTTACCGTTGACAGCTCTTATGAGGTGGGAACGGCAGCCGAGGTAGATATTGTGCTCGGCAGCAGTGCAGAGGACAGAATAGGACTTTACAGCAGCGATAAGTACAAAGTTGAATGAGGCACAGGTATGCAGGGAAAGATTGTGAAAGGAATTGCAGGCTTCTACTATGTGCATGTAGTAAATCATGGTGTTTATGAGTGCAAGGCGAAGGGGATTTTCAGAAACAGAAATATCAAACCTTTAGTTGGTGATAACGTAGAGATTCAGTTGCTTGATGAGCAGAATAAGCTTGGCAGTATTACTGACATAAAAGAGAGGCAGAATGAATTAATCAGACCTGCGGTGGCAAATATTAATCAGGCATTAGTGGTATTTGCCATAGCAGAGCCTATGCCGAATCTGAATCTGCTCGACAGATTTCTTGTCATGATGGAAAAAAATAATATAGACACCGTTATCTGTTTTAATAAGACAGATTTGGCGGAGGAAGAAAAGTTGCTGCAGATAAAGGATATCTATGTGAAAGCCGACTATCATGTCATTTTTACTTCTGCCATCGCCGGAATAGGAATGGAAGAGTTAAAGAGAATCATTGATGGGAAGACGACGGCATTTGCAGGACCATCGGGAGTGGGGAAGTCCTCCATTCTCAATGCCCTGATGCCACAGGCAAATTCCAAAACCGGCAGCATAAGCGAAAAAATAAAGCGTGGGAAGCATACCACAAGACACACGGAAATCTTCCATCTGCATGAAGATACCTATATTATGGACACACCGGGGTTCAGTTCATTATATGTGAATGATTTTGAAAAAGAAGAATTACAGTATTATTTCAGGGAATTTAAAGAACATATCAACCAGTGCAGGTTCATAGGCTGTGCCCATGAAAATGAACCGGACTGCGCCATAAAAGAATGTGTCAGCAATGAACTCATCAGTGCATCGAGGTATGGAAACTATGTATTGCTCTATGATGAGATAAAAGAAAAAAAGAAGAGAATGAAGTGATAAGATATGAGTAGTAGAACTGTGGAACTGGCACCATCGATTTTGTCAGCAGATTTTTCCATATTAGGTGAGGAAATCAGAAAAGTAGACAGGGCAGGAGCGGACTATATTCACATTGATGTAATGGACGGAATATTTGTTCCCAGTATTTCCTTTGGATTTCCTGTGATTTCTTCTGTCAGAAAGGTGACGGATAAGCCTTTTGATGTTCATCTTATGATAGATGAACCGGTAAGATATATAGATGAGTTTGTCAAAGCAGGTGCCGATATCATCTCCGTGCACTGTGAGAGCTGCCGGCATCTCAACAGGACATTGCAGACCATTCGGGAAAAGGGAGTAAAGGCAGGGGTGGTTCTCAATCCTGCCACGCCACTGGAGGCACTTACCTACGTGCTGGAGGATGTGGATATGGTATTGCTGATGAGCGTCAACCCAGGCTTTGGCGGTCAGAAATATATTCCCAATACCACAGAAAAAATTATGAGGCTGCGGGAGATAATTGACAGAAGAGGCTTGCGGACTAAGATAGAAATTGATGGCGGAATTAACCTCACGAATGCAAGAGAGATTGCTGATGCCGGAGCAGATGTGCTTGTGGCAGGCTCCGCCGTATTTCATGGCGACAGTGAGAAGAACGTAAAAGCGTTGAAAGAAGTGCTTTAAATGCGAATGTCATTTTTTAAAATACAAAAGATATCGTTTGTATATGATTTTTATATACAAATCTAAGGAGAGAGGGAAGATGAAGCATACTTTAATCATATCAGGAGGACATATTAATCTGGAATTTGCCGGAAATTATATGAAGCAGAATGAATTTAACCGGGTGATAGCGGTAGATGGAGGTTTACTGGCAGCAGACCGGCTTGGTGTTGTGCCGGATTGTATTGTAGGCGATTTTGATACAGTCAGTCCGCTGTTGCTTTATAAGTATGAGCAGATGGACAATGTTACCATAAAGCGGTACAGACCTGAGAAGGATTACTCAGATACCTATATTGCCATGAAAGCAGCGATAGAGGAGGAGAGTTTAAGTGTGCACATTATCGGAGCATTGGGAGGAAGATTTGACCACTCACTGGCAAATGTGCAATTGCTTCAGTATGCACTCAATCATGGAATTGAGAGCATATTGGTCAGTGAGAAGAATCGAATCAGACTTTTAGGCGATAAGAGACAGAATATTATATTAGAAAAGCGGAATTCACCATATAAATATGTATCATTGCTGCCATTCACGGATAAGGTAAGCAGTGTGACGACAATGGGAATGAAATATAACATAAACAATCATGATTTTTATATCAACAAGGAAATCAGTTTGGGTATCAGTAATGAGATACTGGACGAGGTGGCGGAAATACGCATAGCAGGCGGACAGTTGCTGTTAGTGGAATCAAATGATTAATGGATGACATATCGTTATTATCCACAGATGTCCTCCGTCTGTACCCGGCAGACATCTGTGGGATATATATCATGATGAGAATCAGCATCAGACGTTAAACCGGAACAGTATAACATCGCCGTCCTTCACCACGTACTCTTTTCCTTCAAGACGCACCAGCCCTTTATCCTTAGCAGCAGAGTAGGAGCCACAATCCAGTAAATCCTGATAATTGACAACCTCCGCACGGATAAAGCCACGTTCAAAGTCACTGTGAATTTTGCCGGCAGCCCCCGGAGCCTTCGTTCCATTTTTGATGGTCCATGCCCTTGTCTCCTGCTTTCCAGAGGTAAGATAACTGATCAGTCCTAAAAGCCGGTAGCTTGCCTTGATTAATTTATCAAGACCGGATTCAGATAACCCTAACTCTTCAAGGAACATTGTCTTGTCCTCCTCGTCAAGTTCGGAAATCTCCTGTTCAATCTGAGCGGAGATAACAAATACTTCAAAGCCCTCCTGTGTGGCAAATTCACGCACCTTTTTCACATTCTCATTAGAGGCACCGTCGTCCGCCAGGTCATCTTCGGATACATTTGCCGCAAAAATAACCGGCTTGTAAGTGAGAAGATTGTAGGAGGTGAGAAGAGCAAGTTCGTCTTCATCGGAAGTCTCGAAGCTCTTAGCCAGCCGTCCCTCCTCAAGATGCGCCTTGATTCTCTCTAATAGCGCCAGCTCTTTTGCCAGAGCCTTATCATTTCTTGCACCCTTGGAGGTTTTAGCAATTCGCCTCTCTAAAATTTCAATATCAGATAAAATTAATTCAAAATTAATCGTTTCAATATCTCTCATTGGGTCAACGCTTCCGTCAACATGGATGACATTGGTGTCCTCAAAGCATCTGACCACATGAACAATCGCATCCACCTCGCGGATATTAGAGAGAAACTGGTTGCCAAGTCCCTCGCCTTTGGAAGCCCCCTTTACGAGTCCTGCAATATCCACAAATTCAATAACTGCAGGTGTGATTTTTTCTGAATCATAAAGAGCAGCAAGCTTATCCAGACGTTCGTCAGGAACCGCAACGACGCCGACATTCGGATCAATGGTACAGAAAGGATAATTGGCAGATTCTGCACCTGCTTTCGTAAGAGAGTTAAAAAGTGTACTTTTTCCGACATTCGGAAGACCAACAATACCTAATTTCATAATACTTCAAATCTCCTTTATTGATGGGCTTTTCTTTTCTCTTCACAGAAAAGAGTCCCTATGACATAACAGTATACCACAGAATACATTCTTTCTTCAATCACAAATTAAATAATTTAGTTTCCCATAAATCTGCAAGGTCACTAAACGGTAACAATTGGCTTAATTAGTGCATAGTTACACCTTGACATTTATTTCAAATAATTATAACATGACTAAAGAGTGTTGCTACAATATTACAAAATTACAAGATATAGGAATGAGAAAGGATTTATTTATGTTAGCGGACGTGAGTATAAGATTTGTCAATCTTGGAATTGAAATAGAGAACCTGGGAAAGAATATTTCGGTCTTTGGCTTTGAGATTGCCTATTATGGAATTGTCATCGCTTTGGGGATGCTGATTGCTCTGAGTCTTGTTTTTCATGAGGTCAGGGTAACAGGGCAGAATACAGACAATTATTATGATTTGTCAATTTTTATTATTCTATTTGGAATTATAGGAGCAAGAATCTATTATGTCATATTTGAGTGGAGTGAGTATAAGGACGATATCAGACAGGTGTTCAATATCAGAAATGGGGGACTTGCCATCTATGGAGGCATCATCGCAGGAATTATAACAGCCTATATTTATTCTATAATTAAAAAACTGTCTTTTCCACAGATACTTGACACTGCTGTACTGGGGCTGTTAGTGGGACAGATTATGGGAAGATGGGGAAATTTCTTTAACAGAGAGGCATTTGGCGGATATACGGATAATTTATTTGCCATGCAGATTAAGCTGGATGAGGTAGGAGGAGTCATCACCAGACAGCTAAGTGACCATATCAAGGTAGTAGACGGAATACAGTATATTCAGGTACATCCTACTTTTTTATATGAATCTGTCTGGAATCTTTTGATACTTGCCGGTTTATTATTATATAAGAAGCATAAAAAGTTTCATGGTGAGTTAATCTGTCTGTACATGGTTTTCTACGGAATCGGACGGTTTCTGATTGAGAGTTTAAGGACAGACCAGTTAAAGTTGCCGGTAATCAATGTGGCAGTATCACAGGTGGTTTCCGTGATGATGATTTTATTGGGGGCGGGAATCATCGGGTATCAGAGAATTGTTAAGGTAAAGAGGGAGAGAGAAAAGGTAGAAGAAGGATAAAGGAAACAGACAGGAGAATAAAAAGAAAAGCAGAAGACAAGCAAAAAAATAGAAGATAAGCAGAAAAATTCAGGAGAAAAAGTAGAAGAGAAGAGTACAAGAGTAGGAGTAGAAGATATACTGAGGTTAGATAAAATGAAGATAGCAATTTGTGATGATAATCCCATTATTGTAGAGGAATTGCATAGAAAACTGGATAAGATCATACAGAAAATGAAGATGAATGCCGTCATAGCTGATTTTACTGATGCAGAGGACTTGTTGTATGAGATAGAGACGACAGGGATATTTGATATCATTTTTTTGGATATCGAAATCGGGA
>CACXFV010000019.1 GCA_902767015.1 uncultured Lachnospiraceae bacterium
GGAAGACAAAGTGGCAAAAGTAGAAGAAATCCTTGATAAAAAAAGTAAAAATGAGATTCTGGTATTTGTAGGAGATGGTATTAATGATGCACCGGTACTTTCCAGAGCAGATGTAGGAATTGCTATGGGAGCACTGGGCTCAGATGCGGCAATTGAGGCGGCAGATGTGGTACTGATGGATGATGATCCGTTAAAAATTGCCAAAGCAATCAAAATAGCAGGAAAATGTATCAGAATCGTCTATGAGAATATATATTTTGCAATCGGTATTAAACTTCTGTGCCTTTTGCTGGGAGCCATTGGAGTAGCGAATATGTGGTTTGCGATATTCGCAGATGTAGGTGTAATGATTATAGCAGTACTAAATGCAATACGAGCATTGTTTGTAAAAAAACTATGAAGGCATCTGCAAATCTGTGTCTGCCGGACTACTTTTTTTGGTAGAAAGATAATATAGTCAGAAAAGAAAGAAGAATTGTGAATAAAATGTCAGAAGTTGAAGAAAAGATGGAATACTGTGATACAGTAGAAGTGCACCATGATTTGCTTAATATTGTAAAGGACAAGATGCCTGATGAGACAGAATTATATGATCTGGCAGAATTGTTCAAGGTTTTTGGCGATTCTACAAGAATAAGAATATTGTTCGTATTATTTGAAGCGGAGGTATGCGTCTGTGATTTGGCGCAGGCACTCAACATGACGCAATCGGCTATATCACATCAGTTAAAAATACTACGCCAGAATAAGCTGGTAAAGAGTCGCAGGGAGGGAAAATCAATTTTTTACTCGCTGGCAGACAATCATGTCAGAACAATTATTGCACAGGGCTGTGAGCATATCGAAGAAGATGTGTAGTGCGCTATTGATTAAGAGACGGTTATGGTATATAATAAACCCGATTTGGTAGTGATGCTGATATATTAGCAAAGGGAAGGATAATGAGAGAATCATTTGTGAATAAAAAAATGAACGGAATTTTGTTTGATTTAGATGGAACTTTATGGGATTCCTCCGACTATGTGGTGGAATCATGGAATCAGGTGTTAGCAAAATATGGCAGAAAACAAATCACTGTTCGTGATATGCGCCATTATATGGGCAGGACCATGGAGGCAATTGCCAAAATGATGATGCCGGATGAAAGCGATGAAATGAGAGAGAAGATATTTAAAGAATGCTGTGACAATGAAGTCATGTTTTTGAGACAGCATGGCGGAATATTATTTAATCATCTTGAAGAAACCCTTTTGAAGTTACAAAAACGATATCGATTATTTGTTGTAAGTAACTGTCAGATTGGATATATAGAAGCTTTTCTCCAGTATCATCAACTGGAAAAGTACTTTGATGATACCGAGAATTATGGAAGGACAGGTTTGGAAAAAGGGGAAAATATTAAGCTTGTGGTGGAGAGAAATCATCTTGATAAAGCAGTATATGTCGGTGATGTTCAGGGCGATTTAGACTCTGCTGATATGGCAGGAATCCCTTTTATCCATGCAGCCTATGGCTTTGGAACCGTGAATCGTAAAGTGCCAAAGATTAATGATATTACCGAACTGCCGGATTGTGTTGAAAAATTATTTGGTGAATAGTCAGGTTGGAAAGAGTGGATTAACAAATATAAAAGAAAGGTAAACGATATTATGAAACTGATTTCTTGGAATGTAAATGGCATTAGAGCCTGTGTCCAAAAGGGGTTTATGGATTATTTTACAGAAAGTGATGCGGATATTTTTTGCATACAGGAGAGTAAGATGCAGCAGGGACAACTGGAGCTTACTTTGCCGGGATATTATCAGTATTGGAATTATGCCGAAAAAAAGGGATATTCGGGAACCGCTATTTTTACTAAAAAAGAGCCTCTACAGGCTGCTTATGGAATCGGTATAGAAGAACATGATAAAGAGGGAAGGGTAATCACACTGGAATATGATACATTTTTCATGGTGACAGTTTACACGCCTAACTCACAAAATGAGCTCGCACGTTTGGATTACAGGATGCAGTGGGAGGATGATTTCAGAGCATACTTAAACACCCTGGCGAAAAAAAAGCCTGTTGTTGTCTGCGGCGACATGAATGTGGCACATAAAGAAATTGACTTGAAAAATCCGAAGACAAACCACAAAAATGCCGGTTTTACTGATGAAGAGAGGGAAAAATTCACTACTCTTCTGGAAAGTGGATTTATCGATACATTTCGTTATTTTTATCCGGATAAGACGGATATCTATTCATGGTGGTCATATCGGTTCAGTGCCAGACAGAAGAATGCAGGATGGCGTATTGATTACTTTTTAGTATCCAAGAAAATGGAGGACAGGCTGGAACATGCAGCCATACATACGGAAATCATGGGCTCAGACCATTGTCCTGTGGAACTGGTTTTGCGGTAAAAGAGTATGATACATCAGGAAAGTCGGCTTTCCTGATTGTTTTTTAGCAACGTGTTCCTATTGTAACAAGATGTGATACTCTTGTAATTGACATTATTTTAATGAATATGAATAGTGGAGGTATTTGTAATGTTAAAAAAATCTTTTTCGGTGGTTATGACAATATGTTTATTGTCCTCAGCCTTTGTTGGTTTTCAGAATAATGTTATTGTGTCCGCCAAAGAAAAAAGTGTGACGGATTACACCTATACAGTCACACCGATTCTGGAACCCTTTAACGAGTATTTCTTTGTAAAAACGGATAATCCTGATCCTACATCCTTTCGTTTTGCGGACAAATCTTCAAAATATAGTGAAGATGCGGCCATAGTATTCGATTATGATGACTGGAATAATAAAGTAAAACTTTATGCGGATATCAATTATGAGAATAAAGAAACAGCTCGTGTCAACGGCGGCTATATTTTCAAGAGCTTTAATACCGACGGCGGCGAGGTTGTTTTGCAGTCGAAAAATGATGCATATTATAGCTGGAATGTTACATGGAGTGATACAAATGTAAAATTTAAACTATCTTCTTTGAAAGACAATGCGGATTATCTGATTGATACTTATGCAGATAAATCAAACTTTTTTGACAATATGAGTGCTGTCCAGTCGGGATTTTCATCTATATGTCTTTACAGCGGTTCGAATATTCGTGGCACATTGGTAAAGACAGGTGCATACTGGTCGTTAGCGACAGCAGGACATATAGACCAGAGCTTCTATATCTTCAGTCCCTATGATCGTAAAGATTCCCGCCCTCTTTTTGCGACGGCTGTTTATCCTTTCCGCTATGATTCTCTGGGTTTTCCGGGAATGATGGGTACAGTGTCAAAACGACTCGACAGTTCCTCCTCTTATCAGTGGAACAGTTCTTCTCACGCTTATATTGATGTAGCGTATAAGGGTGAGACGCACACATACGGCGGTCAGGGTACAGGCGAGGGACAAGGAATCAGTGAAGACAAGATTAAGCAATATTTTACCTTTGGTCAGAACGGGACCAACATCACCCTTACAGATATGCACAAGCTGCTTCAGGACTATGCTGCCGTCCAGATGGAAGACGATATCCCTCGTGAAGATGCACTCACCTGGGAAAAAATCTATGAGGATGTGGGAGACGGAGCATGGGCACGTCTCCAGGGCAATCACTATGCCTATTTTTACAGAAATGGAAGCGGTGACAGTTTCTGGGGCGATGAATGGGGCGTAGGATACAATATTTACTGGGGCGGTGACCTTGGATATGCCCGTGATATGTGGGTAGACGGACGATATGTGGGTGAATGGAGAGTTTTTATACCCGGTGAGAAATTTGAAGATCACAGTACCAGTGATATGATATTGAATCATGTAACAATCCCTCAGGTAACCTACGATTACAAATATGAGTATAATTATGATACCGGAAAATATGAAAAACAATATAGTAACATTCAAGTGACGGAAAAAAGTAAAACTGCCTTGTTTTGGTATGACGCGGAGAAAAAACTCTGGATAGCCGGTGATTCTGCCTTTGATGACGGCTGGAAAAGCGGATACAGTACTATTTTGGAATTAACGGAAAAAGGATTGTTGGATGAAAAGTATCTTGATATGGTAACCATTACACCTGATGAAGCAGAAGCGCTGCAGGTTGACAGAAACACCGACAGCATTCCGGATAAGGGATTTAACTATGACGGTACGGTTGAACCCGGAACACCTTATGAAATTGTATCTCTGACAAAGGAAGGCATGGATATTACCCTTTCGTCATTAATCTTTACATTTGACGGTTGGGCTCATACGCCGGGCGTGACAGTAACTTATCAGGGAAAAACACTGAAAAAAGATACAGATTATACGCTTACCTATTCAAACGAGTCCGGCATAACCGCCGGAGTATATACGGTAAAAATTGAAGGTATTGGAGATTATAAAGATTCAGTGACAAAATCTTATCGGATAGTTCCGCAGGCGAACAGCATTAAGCTTGATAAGACGGCAATAGAACTTTGTGTCGGTGAAAATAGTACACTCAAAGCAACGACTGATCCCTCCGGTGCATCAGCAGGTGTTGTATGGACAAGTTCCAATACAAAGGTGGCAACAGTTGATAATGGCATTGTAACAGGTGTTTCTAAAGGCACAGCTACGATTACGGCAAAGACGAATGACGGAAAAACAGCAAGCTGTACAGTAAAAGTCGGTGCTGCTGTGACAGGTGTTACATTAAGCAGCTCGGCTCTTACACTAGATCAGGGAGAAACCTCCGTTTTGACGGCAACGGTTATGCCTTCCGATGCGGGCAACAAAACGGTGACATGGACATCAAGTGATGAAAAAGTGGCAGCAGTA
>CACXFV010000020.1 GCA_902767015.1 uncultured Lachnospiraceae bacterium
ATAAGCTTTTCTTTTGAATTTTATTTGGCGGATACGCCACACCGACGAAATGCGAAGCATTTTGGAGGTTGGCTCTGAACAGTTACAATATTTATAAATTTTTATTTTAGTAATTAGAAAAATCAAATATATAATCAAAGTCAATTTTTATATTAGGAAAAGATAATATATTTAAATCTTCTTTATTTCGTTCATTAATTTTATCATGCAATAAATATTTATTGCCATAATCATCTAATAAATATCTTTCTATTTCTCTTTTTCTCCAGTCAATTAACCAGTATTCTTCGACACCTATTTTACAATAAAGATCCATTTTTTCATTTCTATCAATATTTTCTGTAGAGTCAGATAAAACTTCTACTATAAATCTTGGTATTCCGCAATACCCAAGTCCTTTTCTTTTTTTATCATCACAGAGAATTGATATATCCGGAAATCTATCTTTCCAATTTTCTTCTTCCCATCTATACCATTGTTCTCTCATTATTTTACATTTTGTATTCTTAAAAAACGGACTAACCTCTGCTACTATATGATCCATTACTGCACCATGTTCCGGGGATTCATAAGACATATCTTTTATAGCTAATTCTGACATAATCTAATCCTCCTATTTGGTCAAGTGCTTTGTCCTTATCTTTCAAGAATTTTTCTGTTGAGATTATTATATCATCATTACAGGATTTTGCAAGAAAATCTGTTGCCGCCTGCAAAAATTATGCATCGCCTTCTGTACCGTCTCCGATCAACACCTTTTTCCCTTCAAAAGCAAAGCCGTATTTCCTGATATGCGCTTCCGTAAAACCGAGACTTATAAGCTCTGCCCCATAGTTTTTATCTTCAATCTGCTTTAGTGCCGCCTGCACTGTTGCTGCCAGATTCGCCTCGCGCTTTTCCCTTCTCACCTTAAATTCAATGATAATGGCGTCCTGACTTCCCTGTGCACTGCTTCTGTCTTTCGGGTAGATCATGATATCATACCTTCCGAACCCACTCTCTCTGTTAGACTTCACCTCGTACCGGTCTGACATATCAACCATCAACCCCAGCACAAAGCCATGGTAGAATCGCTCCGGCTCACTTTTTCTAAAAGCCTTTTCCCCTGTTCCGCCGGTGTCAAAGCTGCTGAATACCTGCAAAGAGATTCGCTCCATATATTCATTCATCATATCCACATCGCCGAGCAGCAATGCCTTGATAAAATCATTATAGCTGCTTCTCACACTGCCAAACCAGTCACTGACCATACGGAAAAACATTTTCCTTACTTCTTCATTCGTCAGGGCAAGCTGATACAGCGCATATCCGCTTCCGGCGCTTTCTTCCTCCGCCTGATAAGAAAGCACCTTCAGATAGCCTGTCGCCAAAAGCAGACTCCAGATAGCACTTTCGTTAGTATCCAGATTGTTATAGACAATCTGTTCATCAACCGGCACCTCTATAATCTCTCCGTGAAGCAGCTTTTCAAAGGTCTTCTTGCAATCCACATCGCCCTCTCTGATCAGCTTTCCCACCAGACTGTTGGAGCTTGTGTTTGCCCAGTAGGTTGACAATTTACCTTCTTTCAGATAATTGATGATCGACCACGGATTATAGATATCCTTTTCCTCTCCAAAGACAAAACCATCATACCAGTACTTTACCCCGTCTTTGTCCGTCAGTCCCATCTCGTCCATCGCCGCAAAGACTTCTTTCTCCGTAAAACCAAAGGCTGTCGCATACCGGCTGCTGGTGGTGGTGACCACCGCCAGATTATTCAGATCAGAGAAAATGGATTCCTTGCTCACTCTGGTAATTCCCGTCATCACAGCACGTTCATAATGTGGATTGGTCTTGAAGGTAGAATTGAACAGGCTTCGGATAAAGGCGGTAAATTCATTCCAATAACCGTGTACATAAGCCTCCTGCATAGGCGTATCATACTCATCCAACAATATGATCGCTTTTTTTCCATAGTGCTTGTACAGATAAGACGCCAGATAATAGATTGCTCTCTTTGCATCCTCAACTGAAACACCGGACATCATCCGCTTAATATATTCCTTTTCCTCTGCCAGCAATTTCTCCGAATCCAGCAGCTCACTGTGACGCTGATACTGTTCCTTAAGAATGTCACAGATAGATGCGATCGTTTCGACACAGGTAACTTCTTTCACATCCGCAAAGGACAGGCTGATCACCGGATAACTTCCCTGCAGATCTCGGTATTCCTTCTCCTGCCAGATCTTAAGACCTTCAAACAAGTCTGAACGTTTTTCGTAGCGATTGGAAAAAAATGCTTCCAGCATGCTAATATTCAACGTCTTTCCAAAACGGCGAGGTCTGGCAATCAGGGTTACCTTATCACCACTTTCCCACCACTGTCTGATAAAATCCGTTTTATCCACATAAAAGCGAGCTTCCGTGATCATTTCCTCAAAATTCTGTATTCCGATCGCCACAGTTCTTCCCATTTTACTTTTTGCCATCTGCTTCGCCTCTTTTCTATTATTCCTTCCCTGTGATCTTTTTACGATTATACCATTCCGCTGATGACAAAACAATGGCTATTTTACCATTTCACCAACTAAAAATAAACACTGAAAATGAACCAATACAGAGAACGTAATGTGAGTATTTTTTTGTATTATCATTTTGCTGATTGCACACCACATTTTTTATTGCCTATTTTGTATCTTTCGTTTATAATAAATTTACAGAGGCAGAATTTCTGCTTAGCAAAAAAATTTTGAAAAAAACTGTTCATTTATTTATTACAATGTATAGGTAAAAAATTTTTAGGAGGAGGCGTAACCCATGAGTAGTATATCAGGTGTAAACGGAGTAAATTACGGTGCTTTTGCCAGTGGAATAAAATTGCAGTCCGCTTCTGACGGAGCCGCAGAGATGGCGATCACCGAAAAGGAAGATTCCCAGATCAAAGGCTATGAAGCCGGTGCGAATAACATTGGCTCCGCCAAAGATGCCATCAACATTTCCGATGCAGCTCTCGGAAGCATTACCGATTATCTGCAGAGGATCCGCGAGCTGGCTCTTTCTTCCATGAATGCGACGGTTTCCGATTCTGACAAGCAGAGTATCCAGTCAGAGATTGACCAGATGAAAAGCGGCATTGCCGATGTGGCTTCCCAGACACAGTATAACACGAAGAATCTTTTGGACGGCAGTAACAACAGTTTTCAGATTGCTACCGATCCTAACGGCGGCTCATCAACCGTCAGCACAGTCAATGCAACGCTGGAATCACTCGGCATTGCCGATTTCGACGTAACAGGAGATTTTGATTTGAGCAAGATTGATGATGCCATCGCTAAGATTTCCGATGGCAGAAGTACTATGGGCGCACAGTCTAACGGATTAGAATATCTTGAACGATTAAACAGCACAGCTGCCTATAATCATACTGCTGCCAAGAGTAAGCTGGAAGATCTCGACTATCCACAGGCAATTGAGGAAAAGAAAAAGCAGGAGGTTCTTCAGCAATATGCGATCATGATGCAGAAGAAAAAGCAGGAGGAAGAGCAGCAGAAACTCAATCTTTTTCAGTAAATCATGCCGAATGCATAATAAAATCCGTCATATAGCATGTATGATATCAGCTTATGCTATATGACGGATTTTTCATTTTTAATGTAATCATTCAGCCATAAACAGAAATACCCACAAATAACTGTAATGTTACATTTTCATGCCTGTAATTGAAGTGAATGAATTATTCTGTTTCATCTGACTCCTTTTTCTTTAACTTAAGTGTAAGTCCCAGAGCACCGAGCGCTGTCACCATTGCACTGAATATTCCCCAAATTCCGGTATTGTCTCCGGTCTTTACGGAATGATCAGACTTTGACAATTGATCAGCCGGCCGATTAGCCGCATTGGCATTACCCATTGCACTGTCACGGGACAAATTGTCAGATGCAATCTCATTATATGCACTGTTATCAGTACTATTATTCTCTGTGCTATTATTCTCTATACTATTAGTGCTATTATCGCTGCCTCTGTTGTCCGTATTATCGCTACCACTATTATTATTGTCATTTGTATTATCTTCCGGCTCATTGTTGCCATCCGGTGTTTCAACCTTTTCCCTAAGTGCTTCAACTGCAGCATTAAGGGCTGATGTAGCAGCATCTATTTCTTCCTGAGTCGCATCTAAATTATCATATACTGTATTTGCTGCCTTTAATGCCTGATTAAATCCTTCTACAGTTTCATCGGTATACTTGTCTGTTTCGATTTCACCTGCTTTTTCAACCGCCTCTTCAAGCGCAGCTCTGTCCCCTGCTTCTTTAATTACTGTTCCTGAAGCTGTAGGATATCCGTATGACTGAACTGTAACCTCATATTTTGCATTTTCAGGAAATAATGTCGTTCCCCTTTTGCCTGTTGTCGCTGCATCAAGATTTACTGTACCATCTTCATTAAAGAGTACTGAACCTGCATTATTGATAACCTCTCCATTTACGGAAACTGATGAAATATTACCGATGTAATCTGCAAGAGCAATTCCCTCCGGCAATACAAGTGCATTATTCTCTATAGACGCTTTCTCATTTACAGATTCTGAATTAAGCACAAAATTGACAATCACATCCTCATATTCAGCATCCTTGAATACCAATGTATACTGTCCGACACCTGTATTCTCTGTCTTATTGATGGTAAGCACCTGAGTTGTATCAGTATCAGACGCTGATAAGTGATTTTCGCTATCTGATGGTCCGCCAGCCAATAATACCTTGGCTTCTTCAACTGCCTCTATTGTATAATCCTTACCTGCCTCAAGTGTTTTTCCCTTAAAGTCAGCCTTTGCAAGAAGATAATGATTACCTGAAGGAGCTGTAATCGTAATATTTACTTTTACTCCATCCTTGAACTCTGCATCACCCTCCACTTCTGCCGTTATACCTTGCGTTTTTTCTGTCAGCAATGTCTTAACTTTTAATTCTGTTTCCACAACTATATCTGCGCCATCTTTTACAAGATAAGTAATCTTTTTGATGGTCTTACCCTGAATATCTGCAAATCTCTCATAATCAAGTACATTGCCATGTGGCTCTGTAAAGCCTTCTGTTGCTGCAAATGACATCTCGTAGGTCTGGAACCAAAGATTTTCAAGATGTGTAAGACCATACTTTACGCCATCCGAGGTTTCTAATACACAACCAAGGACATTTTCTCTCTCTACAGGATTATAGATTGCATCATTCTTATAAAGACTGATGAGATAATCGCCCCATCTGCTGTCTGTCGATATCTGTGCTGTAATATTTTTATCAGTCTCAACCTCTGTTACCATTTTGCTAAAGGTTCCGTCACCATTTAAGATCTTATATTCTGCAGGTGTGTCAGCACCCTCTTCTATTAGTGTTGCATTCTTGACAAATTCTAATACCTTATTGTTACTTGTCTGATTTTTCTCAATTGCATCTGATGCCTTAGCATATAAATCTGCCGGAATTGCAATATTGACATCTTTAAGTCCCTCAATGTCTACGCCGTTTTCTTTTTCCGTATAATAAGTTGCTGCAAAATTCTTAGATTTCTGGGTAGTAGCACTGCTGACTGCATCATACATACCCTTATCACGATATCCGGCAGTGCTGACTTTATCCTCTGCCGTCAGATCAAGGTTTGGAGACTCCTTTACCTCTGTCAGTTCTCCATAATAGAAATCTGCATATGGCATATTCACTGTTGCATACACATACTTATCAACCTTCTTTGTCACTTTACCTGATGCTGTCGGATATCCATCTGACTCAATAACAACCTCGTAATCGCCGTAATCAGGAAATAAGGTTGTCGCCCCACGGCCTTTTGTTGCTGCCAGCAGGTTGATGGTTCCATCTTCATTGCAGATAACAGCTGCTGCATTATTAACTGCCTTTCCATTTACCTTGACTGCCGATATATTCTTAATATATGCGATTGTATCCACATCCTTAGGCAATACCAGTTTATTATCTTCTATTTCAGCTTTCTCATTTACCTGCTCTGAATTCAGTATAAATTCAGCCGTTACATCCTCATATTCTGCATCCTTAAAATTAACTGTATACTTACCAACACCTGTATTATCAGTCTCATTAATTGTAATAACACCATCTGCATATGTATAATCTGTACCTGCGCTAAGTATCTTTCCTCCAAAAGTAATTGTATTGATTGTATATGTGTCTGCAGGTGTTGTATTCTTAACATCAACCTTTTCACCACCCTGATACAGTGCTGCCTCTGTCTGTGGTGTTAACTCGATTGTCTGCCCATTATCAAGTAACTTCTTAACCTTTAAATTTGTGTTAATGACTACATCTGTTCCATCTTTTACAAGATAAGTGATCTTTTTAATGGTTTTGCCCTGAATATCTGCAAATCTCTGATGATCTAACACATTTCCATGCGGCTCTGTAAAGCCTTCCGTTACCGCAAACGAGAACTCATAGGTCTGGAACCAAAGATTTTCAAGATGTGTAAGACCATACTTTGCACCATCCGCTGTTTCAAGTATGCAGCCCAACATTTCCTCTCTTGTCAGCGGATTGTAGGTTGCTCCATCTTTATACAGACTAATCAGATAATCTCCCCACACACTACCTGTTGCTATTGTTGCTGTAATCTCTGTATCTTCTTTTACCTCAGTTACCATCTTTGTGAGTGTTCCATCGCCATTTAATACCTTATACTCTGACGGTGCCTCTGCATCCTCGTCGAGTAATGTCACATTACTTACAATGTCTAAAAGCTTATTATTGCAGGCGGTCTTATCAGCTATTGCAGACTTTGCCTTCTTGTAGAGACTCTTAGGAATTGCAACATATACATCCTTAATTCCTTCAATATCAACTCCATTTTCCTTCTCTGTATAATAATAGGTTGCCGCAAAATTCTTAGACTTGTTTGTTGTTGCACTGCTGACTGCGTCATAGATACCTTTTTCACGATATCCTGCTTCTGTCACCTTATCTGCTGCCTCCAAATCTATATCTGCTGATTCTTTAACATCATTTAACTCTCCATAATAGAAATCTGCATACGGAAGATTGACCGTTCCATATACATAACCTGTATCATCTTCTTTTACAGGTGCCTGCCTGATAGCATCAAGTGCGGCCTCTTTGATTGCTGATGATACAATCGTTGCGCTTGAAACAGTATCGCACTTTTCTATTGTCTCTACTGTTGCCGGCTGACCCTTAAGCTGCGTAAGTATACCTTTCCTTTTAGACGTATTACTGTTCAATGCACCATTTAAATAGGAATCATTATTGGTGCTGTACGTATCACCTGTTTTCACTGTCAAGTTGTCTATAAGCCCATCTTTTACAACAATACTTACTGTAACATCATAGTCATCCCACTCCCATTCTTCCGGCTCATCATTGACTACATTGTACGCCTTAGAAGATGTATATGTACCATCTGCTGCTACTTCACTACCTGTTACGGCAAGACCTTGTACAGGGCAAGATGCTGCCACCATCGATAAAGCCATAATACCGGCAAAACCTTTTGTAAGCATATCATTTTTTTGTTCATTTCTAGTATTTCCTCCATTCTTTCAATCTTTAAAAATTTATGCTTAAAATTTATATACAAAAATTACAGTTGAAGACCTGTAATTAAAGTATCAGGAAACTAATATAAGTCAGCATAACCTGACTAATATATTAACAAATGTTAAAATAGTATATTTATTCCAATCTGCATGTATAGGACTGCATCACCGGAACAATTCTTGATGATAGAAGTCCTATGATAAAACCTGTGACTGCACCTGCTATCAGAAGAACAGGAATATAGGCAATCAATTTCATATTTTCTACCAATATCATGGCAACAATGAGCTGACCTATATTGTGGCTTACTCCACCTGCAAGGCTGTATGCAATTGACATCACATTGCCAAAGAGTATTCCAACCAAAACAATTCTTACAGCAGAGATTACCATCACCTCTCTTGTCCACATTATATAAAGTCCTACCACTACTACTATATTTGCAATGCCAAGCTTTACCCCAGGTATTCCAAAATCAATAGGAAGTAAAGCTTCTACATAACTGAATATCATTGCTAATGCAATAAGCATAGCACAGTATGCAACTTTCTTACTCATATACTAATCCTCCAAATATCAATGAATTTGAACTGTTCAGTGGAATTCACTATAAGCCAATCCACATTAATAAGCAAAACAATAATATTGCCCTGAATAAGGTGAACAGTACCTCATTACCCTTTAATTCATGGATTCCACAATGTATATTTGACTTAGGACAAATATCTATACACTTCTGGCACTGAAAACAGTCACCTCTTCCCTCCAAAGAACCTTTGCAGGGCAGTCCTATGTCTGAAGAACATTTTTTTGTACATGCTGCATCTCCAAGTGTTCCAAATGCACAGGCAAATCCACTGAAAAATCTTCCAAATACAATTGTATACAGACACAAAACAATCAGTACTGTCACAAATGAGGTAAGTTCAACCTCTTTTCCAAGACCAATCTGTGTAAATATGTATTTAACCCCGCCAAATGCGGCAGTAAATGCAGACGGAAGAAGTATAAAATATAATAATTGTATAGTTGCCCTTAAATATATATGCAGTTTTTTCTTCTGTTTAACAGAAAGATTTTTTATGTCTAATTTTTGTTTTTGCATCGCTACACCTATTTTACTTTTCAGCTTTCTCAAGCGCTTTTTCTGTCGCATTTCTTATTCCCAAGGAACTAAAGGTTGCGCCGCAGACTGTGTCTGGGTCAGTGGACTGCCCAGCAATAATTTTATCTATGATTTCCTTCGCCATATCTAAATAAGCTCCATCCTCACCATCCGCTTTGGTCACTGATATGTTTGTTATCATATCTTTTTCTATAGTTACAACTACCGTAATATCTCCCCCAAAGCCTTGTGCTGTTCCTTCATAAACCCCATCATTATAAATCAGCTCAACCTCATGATCCTCATCTGATTGATTTGCCACCACGCTATAGTAATACTCAACTACCTGATTAGCACTCTTAAGCTCTGCATTCAATCTGGCAATCTCATTATCTTTTGCTCTTAATCTGACAGTCATGTTATAACTGATTATGAACGTTACTATTGACAGCACACTAAATGCTCTTATTGCTAAATCTTTCAAGAGTATTCCTCCTTAGTCTGTAATATTTTGCACATAGATCAATTAATCCGCTGCCTCTCCTCTTAATGTCTCTTTTCGAACCTTCCTCTTTGTTTTGATATTTATTCCCCCCGCATGTTGCTTTTGCCTGCGATTCTTGCTTCCTCTAATGCCATTTGACATGCTTCCAGAATTGATTTTGATGAACATGTCGCACCTGACACGGTATCTATTCCCTCAATTGTTCCTTCATCGGTAATTTTTTTGACCATCCCGGCTATTCTTGAGGTTCCGGCGGATGCACGCCTTATAAAGCTGTCATTTGAAGAATCGCCATCTCCCTCAATATCTGTGATTTCTACTATCTTATCTGCCAAAACTCTGACTTTCACTGTAAGGTTATATTCTTCAAACATCTCGTCTTCATCCGGCGAACATATCACACTAATCTGGTAAATTCCATCATTGTATATCCTGTGTGTACTCTCCTGATTGTCACTGACGTTATCATTCTCTTCACAATTTCCATTCTCTTCACTATTTTGATCTTCTTCATCATTTTCATCTTTATCTGTCATATCGCCTATATCGTTGTCATCATCATTACTATTTGTGTTCTCACCATCATTATTTTGTTTTTCTGCCTGCTCTGTCGCTTCTTTAGCAAAGTTCAAAGCCTCTTCTATCACTTCAATGATTCCCTCTGAACTAAATGTAGCCCCTGATACTGTGTCAACCTCAGTTGTCTGTTTTTCTATTACCTTATCGATCAATGTAACTGCTCTGTTAGAGAATACATCATCATCATCTGTACTTAGGATCTTCACTGCCGTCAGTGTATGATCCTTCATCTCAACTGACACTTTCACCTCGCCAGAGAAGCCTTCGCCACTTCCGTAATATACTCCATGAATATATGGAATTGTTCCGCTCACTTCAGGTGTTGCATCACCAGAAGATGTATTGTCTTTTAATGAATTATCTCCTGCTCCCTTTCCATTATTATTGCCACCATTGTCGTTACTATGTCCATTATGATTTTCGCCGATATTTTGATATGAACTTTCATTATCATAAGGAGTTACATAATTTTCCAGACCTTTTACTTCTTCAGAATGATTCATTACCGCCTGACTGATTGCCTTTGCTGCAGCCTCTATTATTCCTTTGGAACTATAGGTTGCACCTGATACTGTATCTACTCTTACACTCTGCCTGTTGACTATATCCTTCAAAATTGGTGATGCCATTTCTATAAATTCTTCTCCATCTACAGTTGAAACTATCTCCGCAGATATTATTTTGCTATCAGCAATGTGCCCCACCTCATTACTCATATGTAATGCATCGGCGACAGCCTCTATAATTCCTCTTGAGCTGTAGGTTGCCCCTGATATAATATCTACATCTATGCTCTGACTGCTTATCATTTTATTCATCACATTTCTTGCACGATTAAAAAATGCCTCGTCATCTCCATGACTTAAAATCTCAATATCTGCTATCTTTTTGTCTTTAATCTGCACAGCCACTCTGATAGTTCCTGAAAATCCTGTTCCTGCGCCTTCATATATACCATCCTCCAGATCAAAGCTGCCTTGAATACCCTCAAGATTGACAGCGCTGTCACTATTTTCTGCCTCATCCTTATTGTCAGCTTTGATTTCAATTTCCCTGTCTTTTATTTTAATGTGTTGTTCAGCCGCATCATCATTTTCAATCATCCGCCCTTCGAATGCCTGCACCTGATATATAGGAGCATCATACCCTGTCAACGATATTCCGATACAGGTACCAACTAATATGACCGGAATAACCGGTGCAAATACAGATATTTTTTTTGATTTTTCTTTCATCTCTAATCTCCACCAATAATCGTAATGTCTAAATCACTTTTAAAATCTGTTGCAATTCCTTGCGTCACAAGCAGTCGACCATCTTCTGTATATAATATAGTGTCAAATTCTGCTTGATGTTCCTGCCAATAATCTATTGCACCGTCCCTGCCCATTATAAAAAGTGATGTTGACAGGCAATCCGCCATTGTCCCATCCGCACACACAATTGTAACAGAAATAAGTCCACTCCGGGCAGGATATCCGGTGTCAGGATTGAGAATGTGGTGATATCTCTCTCCATTTTCTTCAAAATATCTTTCGTACCCTCCTGATGTTATGACCGCTCTGTCATGTGTACTTAAGACTCCTATGTAATTCTCTTCATCAAGCGGATCTTGTATGGCAACACGCCATTCACTGCCATCTGCCTTGGTTCCTAATACCTGAACATTGCCACCATGATTCACAATTCCACTCTTAATTCCACAATTCATGAATATGTCCATTATTCTTGCCGAAGTATATCCCTTTGCAATTCCACCAAAATCAATTTTCATGCCATCTATTTCATATGTGACACTGGATTTGCTCTTATCAAAGCTAATTTTTGAAAAATCTGTGAGCTTTAGCAGGTCGTTAATCTTTTCTTTCTCCGGCACCTTGTATTCCCCGCTGGCAAAGCCGCATTCTTCAACAATCGGATATATGGCTACATCAAATCTTTTATCAGTGCTGTCATATACCTCTGCGGCTCTTCCTAACAGATATGCTACATCCTCAGAAACCTTTCCTCCACCATTACTGTTAAGCTTTTGAATCTCACTTCCGTCTGCAGTAGCTGATAAAAGTCCGTCTAATCTTTTTATCTCATCAACTGCCTGTGAGACCGCTTCATCTGCATTGCTTCCGTATGCCTGAACAGTCATATAGGTATCCATCGCAAATATATCCCGACTTGCCAGATAGTCATCAGACTTGGAAGTTTCAGAAGTTAATGATCCTCCTGATGCATCGTCAGGCTTACTATTTTTTGACGATGCCCGACATGCTGTTACAAAAAAACATAAAAGTATTAAATATATGATTATAGTATTTTTTGTCAATTGCATATTTTCACTTGAAAGTATCTCCTGTCACCGACTATTATTCGATGCAATTAACTATAGTTAGTTTAGCATAACTCCACTTAGGATAACACAGTCTATTTTTTTGTCAATATTGTTTTTTTGTAGAATTTTGTCATCAAGTTCCTGCATGTAACAGTCTAAAAGAAACCTTTTTGTCTATATTCATGTTCCTGGCTCAACGGTTACCCCATAATTGATAAATTTCTTATTGCATTTAATATTGGTTACATGATATAGTTCTAATGGCATTTTTTAATTGCAAATCACTCATTTGAATTTGGCAATTAAACGATTCCAAAAAATACTTAATGATTCAAAGGAGATTGACACTAATGACACTAATGAAACTTGTAGTTCTAATTATTTACTTTGCCATATTAATCGGCATTGGTCTGTATTGCAGAAAACACGCAACAGATGTAAACGGATTTGTACTGGGTGGCCGTTCAGTTGGCCCATGGCTTACTGCATTTGCTTATGGTACCTCTTACTTTTCAGCTGTTGTGTTTGTAGGCTATGCCGGTCAGTTTGGCTGGAAGTACGGTATCGCTGCTACCTGGGCCGGAATAGGCAATGCCATTATCGGTTCACTTTTGGCATGGGTAGTTCTCGGAAGAAGAACACGTATTATGAGCCAGCATCTTGACGCAGCAACCATGCCACAGTTTTTCGAAAAAAGATTTGGCAGTAAGGCATTAAAAATCGGTGCATCTGTCATCATCTTTATTTTTCTTATCCCTTATACCGCATCACTGTATAATGGTCTTTCAAGACTTTTTGGGATGGCATTTGATATTGATTACTCTGTCTGTATCATCATTATGGCAGTACTCACTGCGATATATGTGATCGCAGGCGGATATATGGCAACCGCCATTAACGATTTTATTCAGGGTATCATTATGCTCTTTGGAATTGTGATCATTATCGCTGCCGTTATTAACAGCAAAGGTGGTCTTATGGCTGCGCTTGACGGACTTGCCAGGATTTCTGATGAGTCGGTTTCCACTATCCCGGGTGTATTTGCCTCCTTCTTAGGTCCTGATCCGCTCAACCTCATGTTTGTAGTGATCCTTACTTCTCTGGGAACTTGGGGACTGCCTCAAATGGTGCAGAAATTTTATTCTATTAAAAATGAAGACTCTATCAAGAAAGGAACCATTATTTCCACATTATTTGCACTTGTAGTCGCAGGAGGATGTTACTTCCTTGGTGGATTCGGTCGTCTGTTCTCCGATCAGATAGATGTGCAGTCAAATGGATTTGACTCCATTATTCCAACGATGTTATCAAATCTGTCACCAATTTTGATCGCACTTGTGGTAATTTTGGTATTATCTGCGTCAATGTCCACACTTTCATCACTGGTAATTGCCTCAAGTTCAACACTTACGATTGACTTTTTAAAAGACAACTTCATTAAAAAAATGAGTGATAAAAAGCAGGTATTATTTATTCGTATTTTCATTGTTGTATTTATTGCCATTTCCTCTGTTCTTGCACTGATACAATATAAAAACAATGTGACTTTTATTGCTCAGCTCATGGGTGTTTCATGGGGTGCCCTTGCCGGTTCATTCCTTGCACCATTTATGTATTCACTCTACTCAAAGAATGTTTCAAAAATTTCCTGCTGGGTATGCTTTATATTCAGTTCCGTACTCATGGTGGCAAATATCTTCTGGCGTGAGAGCTTTCCGGAAATTATCCAGTCACCTATTAATTGTGGTGCCATCGCAATGATCGTTGGTTTGGTCATTGTTCCAATCATCAGTTTATTCACTCCTAAACCGGATAAAGCACTGGTGGATGATGCGTTTGCAGGCTATACCAAAAAGACAACGGTGGAACAGAAGACGGCACTTGGCGACTAAATTTTGTGCCGACACATATAATTTAGTGTTTTCAAAGCCAAATTTTCCCTGACTGCTTACTATCCGACCTGCTTTAGTGAAGGCGGTATAAGTGGAATAAAGATGTATAAAAAAGCTGTTGTATCCGGCAGGATAACTACAATGACAGTGCCATTATAGAAAATTGACACTATGTTGTGTTCATCGCCTGATTCAACAGCCTCTTTTTAGGTTACAGTTCTTATTAATGAATATCAAACTTTTCGATTCCCCTCAGCCTTGCCATGGCTCTGGCAAGTGAAGCACTGGATACATTGTATTCCATGATGCTCTGCTTTTGTCTTAACTGGTCCTTCGCCCTCTCCAGCGCCGCTTCGGCTCTGAATTTATCTATCTCTTCCGGTTTCTCCGCAGAATATACAAATACATCTGCCTTATTATTATCCACTTTAATGAGGCCGTCCGAGACAATAGCAACATGATTCACCCCATCGGGTGTCCTGAAATGAATCTCACCCACATCAATACAGGAAGTAATTGACTCATGATTCGCCATGATTGCCATCTGCCCGTCAAAGGCAGGATATATCAATATTTCGCACGGACCCTCGTAGAAAACCCTGTTACAGGCGATTACCTTTAGTGTAAATGTATTCATAGTTACCTCATTTCCATGGCTTTGATTACTCTCCATCTATTCTGATTCTGATATCCTGCTGCTGAACTGCTGCCGCGTTACTTTAGTGTCTCCGCCTTTTTCTTGACATCCTCAATGGTTCCGACATTAAAAAATGCATTTTCCGGATAATCATCCATCTCACCATCCAGTATGGCCTTAAAGCCCCTGATGGTCTCCTCTATTGGCACAAACACACCCTTAACACCTGTAAAATTCTCTGCCACATGAAATGGCTGTGAAAGAAATCTTTGAACCTTTCTTGCTCTGTATACCGTCAGCTTGTCATCATCAGACAACTCCTCCATTCCAAGAATCGCAATAATATCCTGAAGCTCACTGTATTTCTGTAAGGTTTCCTGCACCCTCCGTGCCGTATGATAATGCTCTGAACCTACCACATCTTCCTCGAGTATTCTTGATGAAGATTCAAGGGGATCCACTGCAGGGTAGATTCCCTGCTCTACAATTTTTCTCGACAATACCGTCGTGGCGTCAAGATGTGAAAATGTCGTAGCCGGTGCCGGGTCTGTCAGATCATCCGCCGGAACATATACTGCCTGCACAGAGGTAACAGAACCATGCTTTGTTGATGTTATTCTTTCCTGAAGCTCGCCCAAATCGTTGGCAAGGGTAGGCTGATAGCCCACTGCCGAAGGCATTCTTCCCAAAAGTGCGGATACCTCGGAGCCGGCCTGTACAAAACGGAAAATATTGTCAATAAACAGCAATACATCCTGTTTTTTTACATCTCTAAAATATTCTGCCATGGTAAGCCCCGTCTCTGCCACACGCATTCTCGCCCCCGGCGGCTCATTCATTTGTCCGAACACCAATGCCGTCTTACTGATGACTCCTGATTCTTTCATTTCTGTCCAAAGGTCATTCCCCTCTCTCGAACGCTCACCAACACCGGTAAATATGGAATATCCACCACTCTCTGTAGCAATATTATTGATTAATTCCTGAATCAATACAGTTTTGCCGACACCTGCCCCTCCAAACAGACCGATTTTTCCTCCCTTGGAATAAGGAGCCAGTAAATCGATTACCTTAATCCCCGTGACAAGCATCTCCGCTACAGGACTTTGTTCATAAAATGCCGGCGGTTCCCTGTGTATACACCAGTGCTCGACATTGTCAAGCTTTTCCCCGCCATCAAGTGTCTCTCCAAGAACATTGAATAATCTTCCCAGTGTAGACTCTCCAACAGGCACTTCAATTCCTGCACCTGTGGCTACTACCTCCATATCTTTATAAAGTCCCTCGCTGGCCGCCAGCATGATACATCTGACAACATTATCACCAATGTGCTGTGAAACTTCCATCACACATTTTTTTCCATGATTTACCACATACAAAGCATCCCGAATTAACGGCAGGTCTCCCTCCGCAAATTCAACATCCACCACGGGTCCTGATACCTGTACGATCTTACCTCTATTTTCCACGCTAAAAAATTCACCTCATTTCTGCATTGCACTCAGCGCCATAGCCTTTTTCTTTTTCTTCTTTCTAAGTGCCTTTGCACCGCCTATTACCTCCGTAATCTCCTGCGTAATCGCCGCCTGTCTTATACGATTATACTGTATAGAAAGCTCGCGAAGCATCGATTCGGCATTATTCGTTGCTGCCTGCATAGCTATCATTCTGCAATTTTCCTCGCTGGCACTGCTCTCAACCAGCGCGCCGTACATATAACCTGTAATATAATTGTATACGATCCTTTCCAGTACCCTCTTTGGCGACGGGTAAATCAAAAACCAGTCATCTGCATGCTCCAACTCTCCATCTGCATACATACCGACCCCCGCACTCTTTATCATTTCCTGTTTGATAAATTCATGGGTCTTCAAAGGGAGAAGCTGCTCAAAAGTAACTTCCTCCCGCATACTGTTAATCATTCTGGTATATACAATATACACTTCATCCAGTTCTTCTCTTTTATATAAGTCCACTATTCGTTCCGTGATAACCCTGGCTCTGTGAATTGACGGATTATTTGCTGAGAAAAGAAAGGATTCATCCAACGGATACCCCTGTGAACGAAAGTAATGCCTTCCCACTTCTCCCACAACATACATATGCAGGTCGTCAGCATTCTCCACCTGTTTTACTGCTTCCTTTATGACATTATGATTATAGGCTCCTGCCATACCTTTATCGCCCGTTACGACAATATAGCCCTTTTTCTTAATCTTCTCTCTCTTATCTTTTTCCCTGTTATCAAAATATAAATGCTGCATATCGGGGAAATGGCATAAAATGCTTGTAATCTGCTCCTGAAGCCCATAAAAGAAGGGTGCCGTATCCTCCCTCTTCTGTCTCGCTTTTCGAAGTTTCATAGAAGACATCATGTACATCGCTTTGGTGATTTTCATGGTATCCTTAATACTCTTTATTCGGTTTTGGATTTCTCTTGCATTGGCCATGTGTCATCACTCCCGACTCTGCTCTTTATATTTAACAGCGACATCAATAATCGCTGCCCGCAAATCATCTGATAAATCTTTACTGCTGTCTAATTCATTAATGATTTCTGGATGATTGACCTTAAATTCTGTCAATAGCTCCTTCTGAAAATTCTTAATCTCTCCACTCGTTACATCACTGAATATATGTGCATTCGCTGTCACAAGAATGATAACCTGCTCTGCCATGCTAAGGGGCATCATTCTCGGCTGCTTTAACAGCTCCATCAGCGCCCTTCCATGCATAAGCTGCTTTTTGGTATTGTCATCAAGGTCGGAAGAAAACTGGGTGAATACCTCCATCTCGCGGTACTGTGCAAGATCAATACGCACACTTCCCGCTGCCTTCTTCATCGCCTTCGTCTGAGCCGCACCTCCCACACGGGATACAGAAAGACCAACATTGACAGCAGGTCTCTGTCCTGCAAAAAACAATTCTGTTTCAAGATAAATCTGCCCGTCTGTTATGGAGATAACATTGGTAGGAATATATGCCGATACATCTCCTGCCTGTGTCTCAATGATCGGCAACGCTGTGATAGAGCCTCCTCCTGCCTCCCCTGAAAGCCTGCTGGAGCGTTCCAGCAGCCTTGAATGAAGATAGAATACATCTCCCGGATATGCCTCTCGTCCCGGCGGTCTCTCCAAAAGCAACGAAATAGCTCTGTATGCCACTGCATGCTTTGACAAATCATCATAGATGATTAGAACATCTTTTCCCTGATACATAAAATACTCAGCATGTGCTGTCCCTGAATATGGGGCTATATACTGAAGAGGTGCCGGCTCTGACGCCGTAGCAGACACCACAATTGTATAATCAAGTGCTCCTGTCTTACCCAAATTATTGACCAGTTTTGCAATGGTTGATGCTTTCTGCCCTATGGCAACATAGATGCAGATAACATCTTTATCCTTCTGATTGATAATCGTATCCACTGCAATGGAGGTCTTACCGGTCTGCCTGTCACCAATAATTAACTCTCTCTGACCACGGCCTATCGGAAACATGGAATCAATGGCAAGAATCCCTGTCTCCATCGGAACCGACACTGATTTTCTGTCAACAATTCCCGGAGCCGCACATTCCAACGGTCTGAAACTATCCGCATTAATCTCTCCCTTTCCATCAATAGGATTACCCAGTGCATCTATTACTCTGCCAAGATATTCCTCACCAACAGAAATTCCAGCCATCTTTCCTGTTCTTACAACCCTGGTTCCCTCTCTGATTTCTGTGTCACGTCCAAATAATATGACACCAATCTCATCACGCCTGACATCCTGAACCATTCCCTTGACACCACAGTCAAAGATAACGATTTCTCCGTAAAAAGCATGTTCAATGCCGTCAACATTGGCAATACCGTCACCAACCCATGTAACTTCGCCAATCTCCTTTTCCTTTGCCTCCAATTCAAAATCCGCTATATCAGAACGAAGAAGAGAAACAATGGTATCTTTTTGTGTCGCATTCGCCCTTGCTTTATTCACACGTTCCCGAAGCTGTGCAAGTCTTCCCTCTTCACTCCAGTCAAATTCCTTGTTGCCTGCACGCAAAATAAAACCACTTTTCAGTGACTCATCTTTCTCTATTGTCAATTCAACTTCTTCACAGTTAAATTCCTTTGCGATAAACTTCTTTATACCCGCTAACTGCTCATCATCAGGCAGTGTCACGCATATAAGCGTTGCTTCCATCTTATCACGTGCCACTACTCATCACCTGCTTTTTCCAAAAATTTATTATATAAAGCTCCGTCAACCTCTGAACCCTTCCGGTCGGCCATAATCTTTCTGGCAGCATCTACCACCATATCGGCAATCTCCTGCTCTGCACCTTTGAGGATTTTTTCTTTTTCCTCCTCTGCCTTCGCAGTTGCCTCCTGTTTCACTTTTGTCGCTTCTTTTTTCGCGTTATCAATAATTTTCTGATATTCTTCATCAGCAGACCTTCTCGCCTCTGCCAACGCTTTTTTCTGTTCGTCTTCAGCGTCCTTTAATGATTTTTCATATTGCGCCTTCAAATCGTTCGCTTCGACTAACTTCTCCTCGGCTTCTCTGAATTGGCTCTCGGCTTCTTTCTGTCGCTGCTCAATAATCCTTTGCACAGGCTTAAACAGTACGAGTCTGAGTGCAATAAAAAGCACTAAAAGATTGATGATAATAAATATGATTGTACTGGCTTCAATACTAAGCATCTTAACCTTCCTGCCTTTCTGTCACTGTTCACACCTATCTTATAGTTTTACAACCATCATAAGGGCAATAACGAATGCATAAATCGCAGTTGCCTCCGCCAACGCACATCCCAAAATCAGGGTAGTTCTAATCTTTCCCTCTGCCTCCGGCTGTCTGGCAATCGCCTCTGTTGCCTTACCCGTTGCAATTCCGATACTCAATCCTGCTCCTAAAACTCCAAGAGCCGCAACTCCTGCTCCAATTGCTAATATTGTCATAATCTTTTCTCCTTTTCACAATTATTAATATATGTTTATCCGCATTCTCATATGGATTTCATCCGGCATGTCAATAAAAACTTCATCTGCCATTTTTTATCAGTTTAATCCTATTTCTTCAGTAACCTTTATTCTATTGCTTCACTGATATATAACGATGTCAGAAATACAAACACATATGCCTGAAGTAAGCCGTCAAATATATCAAAATAGCAGCTGAATACCGCCGGCAATATCACCGGCACAACAATCTTAATCAACTCCATAATAACAAAAGCACCCAGTACATTGCCAAAAAGACGCATGCACAGCGACAGCGGTCTGGTTACAATTTCCAACAGATTAATCGGTGCCACCACCGGTATCGGCTCTATAAATTTGTGAAGCCAGCCTTTGATGCCTCTCTCATAGATTCCTGCTGCCTCAACCAACATAATACTCATAAATGCAAGCGCAATCGTCACACTCAAGTCCTTGGTAGGCGCCTTAAATCCAAAAAGCCCTATTGTATTAGACAATCCTATATACAACAGTACCGTTGTAAGGTATGGAACATACTTCTTTCCCTTTGGTCCTATCATATTCTCCACCATTCCGGTAAGCTTTGTGACTATGAGTTCCGCTACTGCCTGTCTTTTACTGATATTGTGTACCTTTAAATTCGCAGTTAAAATGGCAGAAACCAGTATCAGCACTGCCATGATAATCCATGTCACTACCACCGCCTCGGACACATTAACCTTAATACCGGCGACTGTAAATGAGAAAACGGTCTCGCAGTTCAACTCCTCCATCAGTTCCTTTGATATACCACCCATATATTCACTTCCTTTCCTTATAAAATGACTGATAACGATTGAAAAAGCGCGATACGAAACAGTATGTTTCATACCACGCTGTATATCGCCTCTGCCTTTCCTATTGATGGCATTTTACCACAAATTCGATGAATTATCAAATATTTCTTTAGGCTATTTTATTTTGTTTTTCCGTCAGGAATATCAAACTTTACAAACATGCCTCCGCAGGCGGCGCAAACAATAAATGAAGAATGTCTCTCCGATTGACGGATTCTAATTCTTCACGTACTGTACTTTGCCGTACGCTTTTAATTGCTGTTCTGCTGCGTTGATTATACTATGTTCCCTTCAAGGTGTAAAGTCTGTTTAACCGGACATTTTTTACGCCATTGTATCCAATACATCTCTATGCACCTTTCTGTAAAATATAAGTGTCAGCATCAGTGAAATCGTTTCTGCAATAGGAAATGCCAGCCAGACATAGGATACTTTTCCCATTAAAGACAATGCATATGCCACAGGAATCAGCACAACCAGCTGCCTTCCCAGCGATACCATCAGCGAGTAATAGCTCTTTGCAAATGCCTGAAAGACAGAGCCTAACACAATGCTGAGTGCCGCTATCGGAAAATGTACTGCAATAATTCTCAATGCCGGTTTGCCGATAGAAATCATGTTCTCAGAGGCATCAAACAACGCAAGCAATAGTCGTGGTACCGTCTCGAAAACCAGCGTTCCAAGCAGCATAATGCAAAACGCCAGCCGCAGTGAAAAACTTAATGCTTCCTTAATCCTATCTTTCCTCCTTGCACCATAGTTATAAGCCAGTACCGGAATTAATCCGTTATTCAGACCAAATACCGGCATAAAGAAAAAACTCTGCAGTTTAAAATATACACCAAATACCGCAACCGCTGTATTGGAGAATCCATTTAAAATCTTATTAAATGTATAAGTCATAATAGAACCGATGGATACCATCAAAATAGACGGAACACCCACAATATAGATTCCTTTTACTATCTCTTTCTTCGGATGCAAAATTTTAGAGACCGAGAGATGAAGTTCCTTGTTATATCTGATATTCATCATCACGCCAAGCATCGCTGCCACTACCTGACCAAATATGGTTGCAATCGCCGCACCGGCAACGCCCATTTCCGGAAATGGGCCAATTCCGAAAATCAACATCGGATCCATGATGATGTTGATAATGGCACCTGTCAATTGTGACACCATACTCAACAGTGTACGCCCGGTTGCCTGCAAAAGACGCTCAAAAGTCATTTGTGCAAACACACCTATGGAAAACATACATACATAAGATACATAGGTCGTTCCGTAATCAATAATAGTTGCATCTGATGTTTGTGACCGGATAAAAGGTCCCGCCAAAAATATTCCAATCATCAGAAATAAAAGATAATTAAAAAAATTCAATAAGATTCCCGTATTTGCCGTGGCATCCACCCGTTCAAAATTCTTTTCTCCCAACGATTTAGAAAGCAGGGCATTGATACCTACACCTGTTCCCGAACCCGCCGCAATCATTAAATTCTGTATCGGAAATGCGAGGGTGACTGCCGTCAGTGCATCCTCACTAATCTTTGCCACAAAGATGCTGTCAACAATGTTATACAATGCCTGTACCAGCATAGAAATCATCATCGGCAATGACATTGACACGATTAACGACTTGACAGGCATTGTACCCATTTTATTTTCTTTAGGTTTTACTGCGTTATCCATTTGTACCTCTTTCCTTAATGTATAATTACTACTGATTCCTGAGATTCAGGAACATATATTCCACTTATTTTCCGGTCATCTGTTCAATACCGGTGTGCAAACGTGCTTACCATCAAGCAACGAAATACAGTATAACACAGATAGCAGTCATTCGACAACATGAATTTTTTCTCTGATTTTCAATCTTTGATTGAGACATATCCACACAATAAGATGCTGCCATACAGGCACCACAATGTACCACATATCAAAATCCTTATTAATCACTCCCCCCAGACAGCTTAAAATAATTCCCAAAATCATCATTTTGATCATCAATTTTTTCAGATACACTTTTCTCGTATTCTGAAATTGTGCCAGATTGACAGGAAGCCATCTGACATACATTAAAACTTCTATATTCTCTCCCTTTTCAAAGGTGTTATCACCTATATTGATGACTAAATACCGATCAAGATACACCGATGCTGTCATCATCAAAACGGGTATCTGCCCAAAGATCAGACCGACAGATTCCCCTATCAGATAAATACTGTATCCTGCAAAGAGCATCATACCAAATACCATTTTTCTCATCAGATTCTCATAAGAATACATCTGCTGCAATTTTTTATCAAATTGATATACTTTTTCCACAATACCCTTCTGTGCCATATCAGCCGTTTTATCATTCATTTTTCCATCCGATTTTTCATCTAATCTTTCATTGATATTCCTCATTGCATTTCCTTTCTGCCTTTCCATCCCGAAGATAAATGACATAGTCCATATGTCGCTTAATTTCCTCTTCGTTGTGGGTACTCATGAGTATGGCATGTGTCTCATCCTCCATAAAATAATGGAGAATTTTAAAAAAATCTTTTCTGAATACCGGATCCATGCCGGCAGTTCCCTCGTCTATCAGCAAAATCCTGCTGTCATGGGACAAGGCAAACGCAAGCTGAAACTTTATCTTTTCTCCTCTTGAGCAGCTGCCAAATTCTCTCACATACGGCACACCAAATTCCTTCATTTTTTCTTTAAAGATTTCTTCTGAATAGTCGTCATAAAAAAAGCCCATCAGTGTCGCATTGTCGAGCATTGATTTTTTTGCAATAAATCTGTGTTCTTCACTAATCAGACCTATATGCATCATATCCTGATAATTTGTCTTAATATCCTTATCATTTAAAAGGATTTCCCCCTCATAATTCTTCTGCATATTCATCAGCATATGGAAAATTGTCGTTTTTCCTGCGCCATTCACTCCCACAATTCCCGTCATATATCCCTCTTCGATTTTGAAGGAGATGTCTTTCAGGCAAAATACGTTGTCTTGCCGTGTTTTATGCCTGTCACCGGTTCCATGATAATGCATTTCTTTCTCTTTTGAACCGGCAAATAGTCTTCTTTTTTTCCTCTGTACAGTATAACTTACATGCTTTAACTCAATATACACTACTTTTTATCTCCTTTTACTTTCCATTTTTCCACAATTCCATCATCATCGTCTTAAATTCATCTTCACTCATCCCCGCACTTTTACAGTTTTCCACCAATTCTTCCGCTGTCTTCTCAATGATGACATATTGCTTTTCCTTGAGATAATTTTTATTTGCCTCACAGACATAAAATCCTTTTCCCGCAACAGAACGTATCAGACCGGCTGCCTCCAACTCATCATAAGCACGTTTAGTCGTAATCACACTTACCTCAAGACTAGCGGCAAGCTTTCTAATGGAAGGGAGCGCTTCTCCTGATTTAAGTTCTCCGGTTAATATCAGATTCTTCATCTGGTTGACAATCTGCTCATAAATGGCAAGATTACTGTTGGGATTAATAAATAGCTTCATTAAAAACTCCATTTCTATGCAATCTGTTGTACATTCCACTTTGATTATTGCATTTCGATTTGCTTATTGTATGCCTTTATTTCCGTCGTACTCATGTACCGCCGCCTCAATCGCCTTTTGATAATATGACAGGTACAGCCTGATACCTGCCAGCACATTTATCACCATTACCATGGCAAGCAGTACAATATCTACGATACTTTCCTCAGCTTTATTTTCATTCAATATGACAACAATAAACACATATCCAAACATATAGACCAGCCTTGACCAGATCTTTGCCATGGCATATCCGCTGCCATGGGTGTTTTGCCGCAATATGGGAGAGGCAATATTTTCTTCCACCGCCAGAATCAGCAGATAGAGCGTATAAAGTATCCCCTGAGGCCAAGTATAAAGTTTAAGTCCCATGCACGCCATCATCAAAAGGCTAAACACTGCGAAGCTAAAGCCAACTTTCATTTTATAAGAGTACCGAAGATATGTGCTCATTTCCTTTTCCGATAGTGGACACAAATGCATCATCCGGCTTAAACGAATCGGATACATCTGCGCCAATATCACTGTCATCAAAAACAAAAGATGTGTAAGGTCGAAACCGATTTCTGCCATACTATTGCTTTTGAAATGATGGTCATATGCGATTGACGGCAGCCATAGAAACAGCCACAGATAGCCATAATCTCCCGGATATTCCAAAATATTACGCAATCCTTTCCTGATGCCGCTGACGTAATCACTTAAAATATTTTGTATCATTGCCAGTCACTTCCTTTTTATACATTACTTTTCACACTTGGAGCTCTTTTTGAATGCCTTGACATTGTAATACATAATTTCTTCAATGGTAGGTCTTCTTACCTGCAGTGTGTCAGAATATTTCCTGCCATACTTTGTATTTAACACCAATGCTGTACTGCCCTGTTCATTACTCTCCAGCCCCACCAGCCTCTTTTCATCAATCTGCTTTACTTTGTATGTTTCCCCGCATACAATACTATACTTATCCAATAACGTCTCTCTGTCCATACTCAAAAACACTCTGCCGTCATGGATAAAAGTAATGTAATCTGCTATCTTATCCAAATCCGTGGTAAGATGGGTGGCAAGAATCACACTGTGCTCCCCGTCACTGACAAATTTCGTAATAATTCTCAAAAAATGTTCTCTGAATTCAGGGTCAAAATTCGCGGTAGGTTCATCTAATACAAGTAATTTCGGCGAGTGTGCTAACGCAAAAGCAAACTGGAACTTTAGCCTCTCTCCCTTGGAAAGTGTCTTATACTTTCTTGTCCCGTCAAGTTCAAATAAGGTAAGATATTCGCCAAGTATGTTCTCATCATATCTCTCATAATACTTGCCATATACCTCAGCATTTTTCTTAAGCGTCTGAAAATCATAGAATAATTCGTCCGTAGTGACAAAACCTATGTTGTTCTTTATCTGCTTTGCCTCTGTGGGATACTCCGCACCAAACAGACTGACTTTTCCCTGATCCGGCTTGTACAATCCAAGAATCAGATTCAGTATCGTGGTCTTTCCTGCTCCGTTCTCACCAATCAGTCCCATGATATAACCCTTGGGCAACATAAATGAGATATCCTCCAACTTAAATTTTGAAAGCTTTTTATAGCATCCTGTCACTTTTACCATGTAAAAACACCTCCCGCCTGATGACTGCAAGGACATTGTAACCGTTTACGGCAGATTCACTCAGCGCAAAACAGATACATGCCTAAACGCACAACAAGACTGTTTATAAACTGTATATATATTAATATACAGTTTATAAACAGTCTTGTCAAGTCCTTTATCAGAATTTATATCATCTATGCCTGAGCCTTAATCTGCAGTTCTTCCCATCTTCTGTCCACTTCCTCCTGAAACTGCACAATCAAATCTTCATTACCTTTCTTAAACAGATGCTTAAAGCGTCCCTGCGTCTTTAAAAAGTCCTCAATCGGAAGCTTATTCTTTGGCTCATAATTGATAATCCACTTGCCATTCTCCACCTCATACAATGGCCAGTAACAGGTTTCAACTGCCAGCTTACAGATTTTTGCCATGTCAGCTGCCTCAAAGCGCCAGCCTCTCGGACATGGTGCCATAATATTCAAAAATGCCGGTCCCTCTGTATAGATGGCCTTTTCCGACTTCACATACAAATCCTTCATATTACCGATGAAAGTAGTCTGTGCTGTATATGGAATATTATGTGCAGCCATCACTGCCACCAAATCTTTTCTAATCTGTGGCTTACCATTCGAGCAGGAGCCCGCCGGTGTTGTGGTTGTATCTGCATACATCGGTGTCGCCGAAGAACGCTGAATACCTGTATTCATGTAGGCGCCATTGTCATAACAGACATATACCATATCATGTCCTCTCTCCATCGCACCGGAAAGTGACTGGAGGCCGATATCATAGGTTCCGCCATCACCGCCAAATGTAATAAATTTATAGTTTCCCTTTACTTTTCCACGTTTCTTAAGTGCCTCATAAGCAGTCTGAACACCCGAAAGAGTCGCACCCGCACTGGCAAATGCCGTGTGGATATAGCTGTCCTCGTAAGAAGTATAGGGATATGTAAAGGAGGAAACCTCAAGACATCCTGTCGCATTTCCCACAACAGCCTTGTCCTCCGGATGCAGCGTTCTCAGCACATTGCGAACAGCAATCGTACCGCCGCAGCCTGCACACATTCTATGACCCGGAGCCAGTCTTTCAGGTCGTTCCTGAAGTTCTTTAAAATTAAATTTCGTCGTCATTTTTTAAGCAATCCTTTCTTAAATTTATCTTTCTCTTATTATTCTCAATTACCTTTCTCTGACAACCTTGCCTGCGCCAAATACTACTCCCTGATTCCAATATATCTGTATTCAGCATCTTCCTTTACTCCATTCACAGCCGCATCCGCAAGGTCTTCATATACCTTTTCAAAATCTTCTACCGTAATATCTCTTCCGGAAAGACCGTACATCAGATTGAGGACTTCTGCCTGATTCTTATATTTAAATAATGCTGCACCGAGTTCTGCCGCAAGCGGACCACCATTGGCACTATAGCTCTCTGCCCTGTCCATAATGGCAATCGCCTTGCAACTTTTCAGTGCTTCTGCAAGCTCCTTCGCCGGAAATGGTCTGAATACTCTGATTTTCAACAGACCTGCCTTGATGCCCTTATCTCTCAACTTGTCAACAGCGTCCTTTGCTGTACCACAGGCAGAACCAATGGCAACAATCGCATAGTCCGCATCCTCCAGCCGGTACTCTTCAAACAATCCGTATTTTCTTCCGGAAATCTTTTCAAATTCCTCGGCAACATCAAGAATAACCTGCTTTGCATTCATCATTGCCTGTGCCTGCGCGCGTTTTGCCTCCATACAATAATTCGACACACCATAAGGTCCGATTGCCATTACTTCTTCCTTATTGAGAAGAAAATGCTCCGGCTTATATTCCCCGACAAAATCTTTAACCACATCATCTTCCAATAGGGTGATGTTCATCACGGCATGGCTGGTGATAAAACCGTCCATGCAAGCCATAATCGGCAGCATAACATCCTTATGCTCGGCAATTCTGTATGCCATGACAAAATTGTCATATGCCTCCTGGTTGTTCTCTGCGTAAATCTGAATCCATCCCGAATCTCTCGCGCCCATACTGTCCGAATGTTCACAGTTGATATTCAGTGGTCCGGTAAGTCCCCTGTTGACTAGGGCGAGAGCGATTGGCAATCTGTCGGAAGCTGCCACATATAACATCTCCCACATATAGGCAAGTCCGCATGATGAAGTAGCTGTCAGGGTTCTGGCACCTGCTGCCGATGCACCAATGGCCGCGCTCATTGAGCTGTGCTCACTCTCTACAGGAATAAATTCTGTATCTATCTTTCCATTCGCAACATAATTGGATACAAATTGCGGTAACTCTGTCGAGGGGGTAATTGGAAAGGCCGGCATGACATCCGGATTAATCTGCATGATTGCATAGGCAACAGCCTCGTTTCCTGACATTCTCTCTTTTATTGCCATCTTATTTTCCCTCCTTCATCGTAATCGCATTAAACGGACAGACATTGACACATATTCCACAACCTTTACAGTGGTCATAATCAAAATCAAGTCTCCTGCCATCCTTTACCGGAATCGAACTGTCCGGACAATATGGAACACACAACAGGCACTGCTTGCATTTTTCAAAATCAAGTACAGGGGTGTTGACTCTCCATTCACCTGTGTTAAATAACCTTGATGAGCCTTTTTCATAAATCTGCAGTCCCGGTGTCAAGTCCTGCCACTTTACCGTCTCATCAATGTTTTCTGTTTTAAATTTATCTTCTAACATAATATAAGGCTTTCCTCCATTCGTTATCTGATTTATCTTATATCTTGTTTGGTCTTTGTATTATTTTCTCATTTCAATAAGCATGATTCTTTTCGTTAATCGTGCTTTTAACAAATTACTTAGCTGAGTACGCTTAAGTGCACTTAACAAGTGAAGCTTTACTGCACTTCTTTAAATGCCATTCTCAATGCCTTCATATTACCTTCCAGTACCTCCGGCTTCTTCGCGAATTTATGTTCCAGCGAAGTCTGCATTTCTTTAAAAAAGCGTTCTTCATCCATGACACCGGTAATTTTTACCATCGCAGCAAGCATCGGCATATTCGGGAAATATTTTCCGAGAGCCTCCTCAGATATCTTTCTGGCATCAATGGTATAGACATTTCCCTGATATCCCCGCAGCAACGGTATCAGCTCATCTTTATTCTTATCTGTATTAATTAAGATGCCTCCGTCTACACTCAGACCACTTGTCACATCCACATCATGCAACAAAGTCTCATCGACAACTGCCACATAATCAGGGTGATAAATATTAGAATGTACCCGAAGCTCCCTGTCACTGATTCTGTTATAAGCCGTAATCGGCGCTCCCATTCTCTCAGGACCATATTCCGGAAAACCCTGAACCTGTTTTCCAATGCTAAAGGCAACATCAGCAAGCAGCATCGCTGCTGTCTTGGCTCCCTGACCGCCTCTGCCATGCCAACGGATTTCAATCAAATCATTCATTTGTCTTTCCTTCCTTTTGTTGATAAATATAATATATAGTATAATCGCATGGATTTAGGTTGTAAAGTTTTTTTTGCAGCTATTAAAGTTACTGCCAGCGGTGTGTGTTGAAGAAACACTTTTATATCTGATCTGTTGTCAGGAACTGTTCCTTAGCTCCTTTTGCCTTTTCAGTCTCTCCTTCATCAGCTTCAGAAAATCTTCATTCCCCACCACCTTCATCAGCGGTCCATAAGAAAGTATTTCTATGAGCAGCTCAGTCTCATTTGCTCTGTTGTAATAGATATCGCACTGATAAAGGTCATCATGGAGATATGTAGTATTCTTTTTATAGTTTGCGAACTGAAGCATTGCGCGCTCGAGAGCATTTCGCTCATTTTTGATCAGTACCGTGACAGGTTCATGATAATAACTGTTTACAATATATTCGTCAATATCCGGCAGTGTTTCCGGATAGTGGCGAGTAGGTTTAACATTGACAATCCTGCTAACGTTAATGGTAAAAAAACGATACCGGCTTCGATTACGTGTCTCCAGCGCATAGAGCCGAAAAACATTGTTTTTTATGGAATACTCCAGTTTCGCAGGATAAAACCAGTGATGAATCCTCTTCGCAGTGTGGGACTGAAATTCAATCACCAGATATTCATGATTCTGAATGGCCTTTAGAATTGTTCTGAATTTTTGACGGTAAATAGGATCAGAAAAATCATCACCATCTTCAAAACGGTCATAGTAGTAAAAATCACTCTGCCTAAAAAGAGGTTCTACCTCTTTTAAACACTCCTGCCATCTTTTTATCTCACTGTCTTTTAAAAATAACAGAATCCTCTCATCATTTAATAAGGTCTTCAGCCACCTCTTCTGCAAAACGGACATGGGAAGTGAAAACTTATTTTTAAGGACAGAGTAGTACATGTCATTTTTATTTTTACCATTGCCGGAATAAATGCCGCTGCTTTGATGAATACCATTATTAATTCCGTTGTTATTGTAATCCTCTTTGGACAACAACTGCCATCCTCCCTCCTCTGTCAGCTTTGGAATAAGGTATAACAAACTCTCCGAATAGCCAAGTTCATTGATAATGTTATAGATTTCATTTATTGTCAATCCTTTATTACTACTTAATAATTCAGTAGTAATATGATAATAGCTATTGTAGATTTCAGAAAACAAATTCATGCCCCTGCTTCCTCCTTGTCTTAATGCCGGCAGTTGCAGACACTCTTAACCGACATTTAAAAACCATCTCCGGTAATCTTAATTCTCATAATATCCATATAATTTTTGAATATCGTACAGAAATTTTTTACGCAGAAATTCATATTCACGCTGCTTCTCGCCCTGCTCATCCACCGCAAAAAAATGAATATCAATAATCCTTCCGATAAATGTTCTCAGCCACGGAAACATTTCATTGGCATCAAATACAATCTTTTCAAATAAATAGGTATTGGGAGCAAGTCTCCTGCAGATGCCTCCCCGTCCCTCTTTTTTTAGCCTATTCAGAATAAACATTTCATACTCTTCATTAACGGAGAGTGTCAGTTCTAATTTTTCACGATGATTTTGCTTATGGTCAGAGCTGAAAGAGGTGCCCCATACATAATTTAGGTTTTGCTGCAATTTTTCAACCATCTCATCATAATGTGCCACTATCTCCTCATAATGCATAACCATCTCACATGGGTGCTTTTCCTTCCCACATGGATTCGCTACCATTTTATCATGGTTTTCCACCATCTTATTGTTATGTACCATCGAAACCTTTTTTATCATATCCAGACGCACACATTTAAAACGGTAGCGAATTTCCCTATTTTGTTTTTTCACCACGCCATAAAAACATAAAAAGCGCCGACCTGTTCCGGTACTGACAAATATCTTGAGCGGCATGCCATATTCTATCCCCGACAAAGAATTTTTCCTGTTGCCGGATATTTCCATTGTAATCAGTTTCTTTTCATGAATAGCAGTAATCAGCGAAAAAAGAATGCCGTCCTCCAGTGTAAAGACAGGAAAATCATGTTTTACGCGAAAAATAGTATTTTTCATATGCTGACTATCCAAAATAGTACTGCCGATATAGCCGAAAGGTGCACAGAGCTGGTAAAAGCATATGGCAGTTAACATCTCTTTCTCCCCTGCCACGCCCTCAGCCAGTTCATTATATGTCATTGATTTTTGATAAAGAAGTGTTTTTCCTGCCTTTTGGGTAATTAATAAACCTTCCTCCACATACTCATTACATTTTCTTCTCACAATCTGGGTGTCAAAAGTAACCCCATAATTCTCTGCAATTTTGTCAGCAATCTCCATGGCAGACAGCGCATTAGCAGCATTTTGTTCTCCCAGCACATCTAAGATAAAAAAATGCAGCAGAATATCATTGTCCGTAAAGCTCTTCACTTTCCAGAGACGAAACAGAGGATTGGTGTCAAACAGATTGGAATCTATCTGAAGGGAAACATTCTTACTTTTATCACAGGGATTCAGAGCAGTATGAACATACTCAGACAACCAGCTCTCAATTCGTCTCCGCTCATCATCATATGTACGGGCACTTTTCTTCGAAAAATCGTTCCTGCTCTTGAAGCCATAAATAAAGAAGTCTCTGACATAGTCCCTGCATTTATCTATTGTTTTGATTAATTCATGAAATTCTGACATGTTCGCAACCTTTTTGAAATGATAATAAAATCTTAACATGTTATGCTCTGTATGTCAAAAGAAATCAGTAATATGAAAGATAAAAGAGGTGGCAATATGTTTGTACATTATAAGGATACCAGATTTCCTATTAAAATCTGGTTAAAGGGATTGGAAAATATTGAGGAGAGCTGTTTGGAACAGGCAAAACATCTTGCCAGCCTTCCTTTTATTCATAAATGGGTGTGTCTGATGCCGGATACTCACACAGGAAAGGGAATGCCGATTGGCGGCGTGATTGCCACTAATAATGTGATTATTCCCAATGCAGTAGGTGTCGATATCGGCTGTGGCATGAATTTTATCGATACCAATATTCAATTGGACGATATTAAAGAAATCATCACCGGAAATGGTTCTCTTATACAGCTGATCATTAATAATTTTATGAGAAATATTCCTGTCAATCAGGCAAGACACAAAGAAAAGCAGCCATCCGAAGTTCTGGACAGAGCATTGGGGGAATTGGATAAATATGAAAAAAATCCTGGGCTGCTCCCACTGATAGAAGATGGCTATTATCAGGTAGGAACCCTTGGAGGCGGAAACCATTTTGTGGAGCTGCAGGCCGATGACGATGGATATCTGTGTATCATGATCCACTCCGGCAGCCGTCATATGGGCAAAGCTGTCTGTGATTTTTTTCAAAATAAGGCGAGAGAACTGAATACCAAATACTACAGCATGGTGCCGGATGAATACAGACTTGCCTTTTTGCCGGTAGACAGTGAAAAAGGCAGAGAGTATATCCACTGGATGCAGCTTTCCATGGACTATGCATTTGAAAACAGAGCCCGGATGATGGAAGTAGCGAAGCAGGCATTTTATGATGCAGTGACAAAACATACCCAACTGAACGTAGTATTTGGCGAAGAAATTAACTGTCATCATAATTATGCTGCCATAGAAAATCATTTTGGTAAAAATGTGTGGGTTCACAGAAAAGGAGCCAATCGGGCACGAGTGGGAGATAAGGCAGTGATTCCGGGTGCCATGGGAAGCTACAGCTATGTCGTAAAGGGTCTTGGTAATCCTGACAGCTTCTGTTCTTCTTCCCACGGAGCCGGCAGAGCATATTCGAGAACCGGTGCGAAGCAGGCATTTACGGTGGAGCAGGTCATGGTAGATTTAAAAAATCAAGGCGTGGTTCTGGGAAAGACCAAAAAGCAGGATGTTGCCGAGGAATGCCGGTTTGCATATAAAGATATTGATACTGTCATGGAAAACCAGCGAGATCTGGTAGAACCGGTCAGAAGGCTGAAAACAGTAGGCGTGTTAAAGGGGTAAAACGTCACCATATGCTCCTGATTTTCCTGCGGCATATGAAGGTGTAAGACATGGATTTACAGGGCATGAACATGAATTTACAGGATATAAATCTGTAAGACATGAATCTGCAAGACATGTATCTGTTAGACATGAATTGACAGACCATACATTTGTATAAGAAAATATAACGAAAGTAATGTGCTGTATGAGAGTATGGAAGAAGAGTTTCAAAAAGGCTCTTATCTGCTCCATGATGCCGAAAGGTATATCGTACATCACTTTGATCTATAGCATATGTGTTTTATCACACATGCTCATCAATATTAATTGATGAATTGGAATGACTGTTAATCATTCTCAAAATCATGGGTGTTGTCGGTTCAATTCCGACCGGAGTCTGCTCCGTAGCTCAATTGGTAGAGCACCATCTGATGAAAACCCATAAGGGTAATGGTATTTTGACGGTTCGAATCCGTCCCTTAACAGAAAGCAATTTTGTGTTTCTCCTACCGGTGTCTTCTGCCGGACGGTCTGAAAAATCAGCAGAAACAGGATACCGCAGATACTTCACGAACAAAGAATACTGTCATCATATGACAGTTTCTGAAAATAATCTGTAAACGCAAAAGTTAGTTTTCTCGGACAGCACTGTACCGGCAAACAACTTAAAAGAGACAGAGGCTTTCTCCTGAAGAATCTGCTTAATGAATCTCCATTTCGATGACAGTGGAGAAACAAAATTTGCGAAACAATATATGAGTTTTGTCCGAATCTGATGATTGTCACGATGCGGCACTGAAACTTGTTTATACCGGAAAGGAATGGTAAAAAAATGAAAACAATTATAAAGGATAATGAAATAGGATTTTTGATGAAAAACGGTAGATTTGAAAAGCTTTTGAAATCAGGCAGGTACAATATCACTGCATTTCTCGGTTATACCGTTGAAAAGGAAGAATGTAGAGGGGAAGTTCAGTTTAACTCTGTACCGTACAGCATCCTTGCACAGGACAGCCTGTTTTCACAGTCAACTGTAAGATATGAAATCCCTGACGGATACATAGGTTTTATCTATAAGAATGGTAACCTTATTTCGGCAACCATAAAGCAGGAGTATGTCTTTTGGAACATATTTGACAGAATGGAGATACGGCTTGTATCTATGGATGAGACAGAGATAAAGAATCTGTCAAAGGCACAGCTTGAAAAACTTCCGATAAAATATTACTCCCAAATCGTAGTGTCAGAGGGAGAGGTTGCACTCATCTATTACGATAAAATCTATAAAAATACAGTAGGTCCGGGCGCCTATTATTTTTGGAATTACAATACAAGCGTCACCGGTGTGGTTGTCAACGTGAAATGGAAGGAGCTGCTGGTGGCAGGTCAGGAAATTCTCACAAAGGATAAAGTAGGCATCAGAATGAATATCAATGTCAACTACAGAATTGTAGATGCCAAGGAATCCTATGCAACAAGAAAAGATACCGAAAAACAGCTATATTCTTTTGTACAAATGGCTGTGAGGGAGCTTGCAGGAGAATATAAGCTGGATGAAATTCTTGAGAGAAAGGTTGAATTGTCTGATGCACTGAATGAGAAACTTAAGAAAAATGAGGGCGATTTCTTTGTGGAATTTCAGGAAGCAGGAATCAAGGATATCATTCTTCCGGGAGAAATCAGGGATATTATGAATACTGTTTTAATCGCCGAGAAGAAAGCGCAAGCCAATGTGATAGAAAGAAGAGAGGAGGTTGCTTCAACCCGCTCACTGCTTAACACGGCAAAGCTAATGGACGAAAATGCGACCTTGTATCAACTGAAACGATTGGAATATCTGGAAAGAATCTGTAGTCAGGTGGGCGAAATATCTGTATCCGGAAAAGGAGATTTAATCGATCAACTTAGCAAATTAATATAGGCAGAACCCATTACCGGTTGTTCATATCTTTAACCATTTCTTTCCGGCACAAACAATTCAGCATACAATAAAGTACTTCCCAGGCAGCATCTTTTAACGCCTTAGAAGTACTTTTCATATTTTACACACCGGCTGCCGTGTGTACCACGGGATTATCAATGTGAGACCGGACACCGGCAACGCATACATCCGGATAACATTCGATATGACTATGAAGAAGTCTTGAAATGTTATCTGAATTTCTGACGCCCCTCCCAGAACCAGTGTGCATAATAGTATTATATTACGAAATATGAGATAGTTCAAGGCTGAACTGTGTAAAGAAATCCTTCACATCCCTCCACCACATCCTTCCATGTTGCCTGAAATTCTCCTGAATACCATGGATCAGCAATGCTTCTTCCCCGATGTGCTTCATTCTCAGCAAAATCCAATAACAGCTTTATCTTGTTATCCACATCCGGTCCGGTAATGCAAATGGTATTACGAATATTGGCGATATCTGCACATAGAAGATAATCATAGTGGTGGTAATCGTTTTTTGTCACTTGCCTTGCCCGCTTGTTACTGAAATCTGTATAGGCTGTTTTTCCAATTCCATGTTTTTTTAACTCTGCCTGGGCAGGCGGATAGATGGGATTGCCCCTACCTCCCCAAATCTCTTCCGTGCTGGTGGCGGCGGAAGCAATTTCAAATTGATCTTTGATACCACGTTTTTCCACCATATCCTTTAATATATATTCTGCCATTGGGGAACGGCAGATGTTGCCGTGGCA
>CACXFV010000021.1 GCA_902767015.1 uncultured Lachnospiraceae bacterium
ACTTTCTCAAAATTTTCGAAACTATTTGTCTTAAAATCTTGTCATTTTAAGTCGATTATGATATCATACAGATGTAACAAAAAGGAGTTGTCAATCATGAATCTACATTCGGAGTTAATTGTTATGTTGACACATAATGATCATACAGTACATAATGCTTATGAGATTTTTGAACAGTGTAGAAATTCCAAGGCGGTGTATTGGGGCTTCAAAGAAGAACCATTGTCCTCAGATGAAATGAAAAAGCTATATGCCTACATGAAAAGCTGTGGCAAAAAAACTGTCTTAGAAGTAGTGGCATATACAGAAAAAGAAGGGCTTGAAGGCGCTAAAATGGCAATAGAATGCGAATGTGATATCCTTATGGGAACGATGTATTCTGACACAATTAATGCACTTTGCAGAGAAAACAACCTTAAATATATGCCTTTTGTCGGGAAGGTCACAAAGCGACCTTCTATTCTTGAGGGAACAATTGATTCTATGCTTCACGAGGCGGATAGATTGTTACAAAAGGGCGTGTATGGATTTGATTTACTGGGGTATCGCTATATCGGAGATGCTGTAAAGCTCAATCAACAGTTTGTATCCGGTGTTAACGCCCCTATATGCATTGCAGGCAGTGTGAACAGTTACCGGAGACTCGATGAAATTAAACAGTTGAAGCCTTGGGCGTTCACTATCGGAAGTGCTTTTTTTGAGAAGCAATTTGGCAATGATTTTTGTGAGCAGATTAATAAGGTCTGTGAGTATATTGATGAAGAAAGGGCAATGAAGTAAGTATTAAGAATTAGGGATTAAGAAGTAAGTATTGAAATGCAGTAAATAAATCGGAGGAAGGAATGTTTAAGCTGTTTTATCCTTGTGAATATGTTGACAGTGTATTTCAGATTGATTATCAAGAGCTATTCAACAAAGGCTACCGAGGATTGATCTTTGATATTGATAACACATTAGTACATCATGGGGAAGATGCAACCAGAGAAATTGAAGAATTATTTATCATCATTCAACACATTGGATTCAAGACCCTTTTGTTATCCAACAATGATGAAGCCAGAGTGAAACGATTTTTGCGTAATATCGATTCTTTGTACATATGTGATGCCCGTAAACCTCATGTGGATAATTTTATCAAGGCAGTGAAAATGATGGGGATTAATAAAGAAGAGGCTATCGTAGTGGGAGATCAGATTTTTACGGATATATTAGGTGCTAATAAAAGTAAGCTGTTCAGTATTCTGGTGAAATACATCAGGGCAGACGGTGAAACAAAAATAGGGAAAAAAAGACAGCTGGAACGGATAATTCTCTGGTTTTATCAAAAAAACAGGTAACTATTCAACACCTCAAGTCCGGGCATAAAGCATTCAGACAAAGCTTTATGCCCGGACTGTGGGCGGTCAGAGACGCGAAAGCGTCTTGTCCGCCTGACTTGGAAATGTCGTCAAAAAGGAGTTGCAGCTTAAAATGAAACGACGAAAAAATTTTTGTGATATGAATCCTTTTTTTTATACGCTTTCTACCTATAAAGGAATCATCACAAGAGATATACAGGATTTGTTTAACAAAGAAAAATTTGCAAGGGGTAAGCAGGAAGCACAGCTGCCTGATCCTGTGTATGAATATAGTTCTGTCATGATTAAAAAAGGAAAAGGGATTGATCCCAAAACACAGGAAAATAAAGCTGTCAATATTCGGTTAGCCTCCGATAAGATCACAGGCATTCTTATTCGCCCCGGAGAATCTTTTTCTTTTTGGAAAACTGTCGGTTCTGTCACTAAAAGAAAAGGATATAAATCCGGACGTGTCATCAGACAAAATAAATTGATTACCGGGACAGGGGGTGGTTTGTGCAATTTAGCCAATACGATTAATAATTTAATACTACATAGTCCCATGGAGATTACAGAATTTCATCAACATTCTGATGCGTTAGCCTTTGATCTGGATCACAGAGTGCCCATGGCCAATGGCACCTCCGTCAGTTATAATTATATTGATTACCGGTTCAAAAATACTACGCAGCAGATGTTTCAGTTAGTATTATGGTGCGATGATACCACGCTATATGCGCAGCTGCGTAGTGAATATGAGACTGCCTGTCGCTATGAACTGGTAGAAGAAAATCATCATTTTGAAAAGAAAGGGAAACGTTATTACAGAGTTTCAAAGATTTACAGAAATACAATAGACAAAGCAACGGAAAAAATCATCAATAAAGAGTTGATTTGGGATAATCATTCACTGGTGATGTTTGACTATCATTTGATTCCTAAAGAACTCATAAAAGAATCCGTATAAATGCAGCAGAGCTGATGGGTAGGGGGATTCTGAGAAATCAATTACAAAATATGGTTTTGCTTTTGATGGAAAAAAGTTGCTGATAAGAGAACGATAAGGAAACACAGCGTGCGCATAGGAATGGAAACATAGGCGCACACTGTGTTTTTTTGTCATATATTTGTCATAGTGAAAAGTGTATATTAATAAGAAACGGCATGGAAAAAAG
>CACXFV010000022.1 GCA_902767015.1 uncultured Lachnospiraceae bacterium
AGGAGGCGAAGCAGTGCCTTCGGACATCAGACTCTGTCTGATATCATACCACAGGATTACCTATATTGAAATGTAACTATTGACCGTGTAGGCGGGAATAGGGATGAGGGGAGTTCCTCTTAGATGTCCTTACCACTATACACATAAAAAGAATAAGTTTATAAGCAGTTTTTCTTGCTTACAAACTTATTATACGAGGAGGAGCAGGAAGAAATACCGGAAGCACATAAGAAATACCTTGAAAAAATCACCACCTACACATATGAATGGCCGGATAATGCACTGGGGGCGACAGTGCCAAAGGCGAACTTTACCAATGGATGGATGTATGCCAATTCAAGCGACCATTTTTCATTAGATATAGGTAATGTTTCAAAACAGGAATTTGAAGAATACAAAAAACTGTGTATGGATGCCGGATTTTCCATGAATAATGATAGCACAGGAACATATTTACATGCCTTTAATGAAGAAGGATACGAATTACAACTATCTTATGATGACAAAGATCAGTGTATGAAGGGTTTTGCCTGGCAGCCTAAGGAAATGAAACAATATGAGTGGCCAAAGACAGGCTTTGCCACCCTTCTTCCATTGCCGAAGTCTTTATACGGTGTCGTGGAAGAGGATGGAGACCGTTTCAAAGCAGAGATTTATCAGACTTCTGTAAAGGACTTTGAGGCCTATGTGGATGAGTGCATGAAGGCGGGATTTGACAAGGAATATGACAAATCTGTCAATGTGGGTTATTTTAAAGGATATGATGAAAATGGATATGAATTGTATATCAGATATGAAGAAAATGATTATTATAAGACAATGGAAATCCGACTGGAGCGCCCGTAAAGGTAACACATAAAAAATCAATTCGTTGGATATCACACAGGTAAGACCGGATGATTAGTCTCAATTATTACTTCCTATTTCTTTCTTCTTAACGTACTGACATTGAGTCGGGTACACGAACAAAAAGCCGGTGTGGTAACGCTGTATGAAAAAGACTGTATGAAAAAGACTGTATAATAAACGAATTGACCGGTAAGGTGGCGCATCTGGAAGCGGTTCTTGGACGAGACAGTACAAATACAAATCTGCCGACAATCCTGACTCCGCCCGGAAAAAACAAACACAATCCGAACAGCAGTGAAAATACTGACCGGGCGAAGGGAGGACAGCCCGGTCATAAAAAGCATACGCTTGAAAAGTCGGATAAGGATGAAATAACAGATGAAGTTGACCATGTGCTTGATGAGGATAATGAAATTTCTGCTTAATCCAGACTGTGCTCAGGGAATCTCTGCACTTGATTTGACAAAAAAAATGTGATATCATTTACACAGATTACTAAAAACATAGGAGCATACTAAACTGAAGCTCCGGAAGGGTGGCAAACATGAAAAGAAAACATCTATTATGGATTCTGATGACAGTTATGGTTATGGTCGTGTTTACAGCTTGTGGAAGTGACAGTACTACAAAATCCGGGAATACTGATCAGACCACATCATCAGACCACACAAGTGATTCTCAGGATTTAGACGCAGATAGCACCGACAGTTCTAACGGCTCGGATAATGAGGCAAAATCTGAATCTGGAGAGACAGCAACGCCTGATAAGGCACTGGTTGGAGAGTGGAAGTGTTCTAAAATCGTCAGTATGAATAAGGAATATGCTATCCCATATGATTCCGGGATTAAGTTCCGGGATGATGGGACATGTATAGAGTCTGTGTGGTGGGTACCTCATGATGAGAAGTTTGATGGTGATTCTTCGGATCATCAGGCATATCTTGATTACATGAAAGCTCATGGGCAGGCAACTGATACACCTGCTCTTACATTTACCATCGATGAGACATCTAAGATGGAAATGGATGATGGCAGTTATATCTGCAAGGTCACAATTGATACATCTGCTGTGGATTCAGCAGACGGTGATGTTGCTGACGCAAAGAGCAAAGGGAACTACGTGCCGACCAAAGAGTTTATATATGACAGCAAGAGTGATCTGCTATATTCGGGAGATCTTCTAATCAACAAGATGAATCTATATTTGAATAAAGGAACCAAGATTGATCGTAAAATGTGGCGCGACACAATGTTGCCGATGAATACTCACACGATACTTGAAAGAAAATAATCTATCGGAACATATCGGTGCCTGCCTCCGGTCAAGTAACATCCTTGAGGAAGAGTCAGGACCGATAGATGTCGACTGCGCTGTGCCGGACGGATTCAAACACAACGATCACGAATATAACATCGTGGTCATATCCGTATGCAAAAGGAATATGTGATGCAGAAAATGGCTCATATCGCTCAATGTGAACCGGTACCCGGATGATGGACACTGACATGACAGTCAGCGTCCATCATCCGGGTATTTTTTATTTCCATTCATTTCCGCTTTGCGGGAAGTCGAGGGTAAAATCACCACCTACACATATGAATGGCCGGATAATGCACTGGGGGCGACAGTGCCAAAGGCGAACTTTGCCCAAGAAAATGGCTGAACTGTAATTCGTAAAGTGGAAAAGTTGGTTGCAAATCTGCTTATTTTGTGATATCATTACATGCGACTATTGGGAATTTACTATTTATTTTATCGTAATAGTTCATCACATCGAAATACAATAGAAAAAAGAAAGGATTCAAAGTTATGAGTAGTAATGAACAGACAAAGGGCGGATGGCGCACGAACAAGTGGATCAGAGCCGCAATACCGGCATTGCTTTTGCACTGCAGTATCGGTACAGTATATTGCTGGTCTATTTTCAGTCAGGAAATTGCAGATTATATCGGATTTTCAAAATCAGCAACAGAGTGGGCATTCAGCTTTGCCATTTTCTTCCTTGGGATGTCAGCCGCTTTTTTGGGAAATGTCGTAGAGAAGGACATTCATAAGTCCTCTTTAATTGCAGCCATCTGCTTTGCACTTGGTATGGCAGGAACAGGATTTTTTATCTATTATGGTGGAGCACATCCGCATAATAAATTGTCGTTGATAGGTATTTATTTATGTTATGGATTTATCATGGGTATCGGTCTTGGTACCGGTTATCTTTCACCGGTTAAGACATTGATGCTGTGGTTCCAGGATAGAAAAGGTCTTGCAACGGGTCTTGCTGTAGCAGGCTTTGGTGCGGCGAAGGCAATTGCCAGCCCGATTATGGAGAGTATGCTGAAGAATCTTGGGGACGGCGGTATCTACAAGATGTTTCTGATTCTTGCAGCGGTTTATTTTGTCATGATGTTTGTAGGACATCTTCTGCTGAAGAAGCCGGAGGGATGGCATGAGCCACAGAAGAAAGAAAAGGGACAGGGAATCATGGATGTGATTAAGACAAAGCCGATTACCAACTATGTTGGAATCTGGTTGATGTTCTACATCAATATTACTTGTGGTCTTGCTTTAATTTCGCAGGAGAAAATGATTGTAAAATGTATTGGACTTGGCGCCAGTGCGGCGTTAGTTTCTACTGTATCGGCGATATTCAATGCAGGCGGACGACTTGGATTTTCTGCATGGGCAGATACAATGAAGGATAGAAATACAATCTATAAAATGATATTTGTTCTTTCCATTGCGATTACCGGTGTGGTAATTGTGACAAATGGCATTAAGAATGGTGAAGGCAATACAGCACTTGTGATTATGGTGCTTGCCCTGATTATGATTGTAAATGCAGGCTACGGCGGCGGCTTCTCGAATGTTCCGACATTGCTTTCAGACCATTATGGAATGGGAAGTATCAGTGCGATTCATGGAATCACGTTATCAGCATGGGCGTTTGCCGGACTTACTGGTAACCAGATGGCTACATGGATTGTGAACCATTATGGAAAGTTTGATAAGGAAGTAAAGGTCGGTAAAGAGACTTTTATGGTTAATCCGGTAGGTTACCAGACAGTGCTCTACGTGACGATTGCCCTTTACATTGTGGCACTGTTACTTTGCTTATTGCTTGTAAGGCCGACAGATAAGGCACTGGAAGCAAAAGCGGCAAAAAAAGCAGCAAAAAACTAGAGAAATAACATAATGCAAAATAGAATATATCCCAGAATAGTGTATACAAGTAATACAGTTATACATTGATATAGAGTATATTGCGAAAGAAAATATAAAGTACGATAGAAAGACTGTCATAGAAGATACTGCTATGGCAGTCTTTTGTTATATCACAACCTATCTCTTGTAGCTTCGCTTTATGATAAATTTGACATATGTCAGTGCAGGCAGGCATATATTAATGGTAAGTATGATGATTTGTGGGTAGCAAAATGAAGATAAAAAAAGATGAACTCATTATCAGTATCATGATTCCGGTCGCAGTGTGCGTGGTTTCATCACTGATTTCAGGAAATGCCATGGCAACCTTTGATATGGTGAAAAAACCGCCGTTATCACCACCGGGCTGGCTGTTTCCGGTGGTATGGACGATTTTGTACGTATTAATGGGAATTGCATCGTACCTGATATACCGTCAGGGAAGGGGCAGGGAAGAAGTAGAAGAGGCATTGCGGGTATATGTACTTCAGCTCGTATTTAACTTTTTCTGGTCCATTTTCTTTTTCAATTCTGAATGGTATTTGTTCTCATTTTTGTGGCTTGTTGCATTGTGGGTGCTGATTCTGATTATGATTGTCAGATACGCTAAAATAAGCAAAGTGGCAGCATATCTGATGATACCATATCTGGTGTGGGTTACTTTTGCCGGATATTTGAATTTTGGCATTTTTCTTTTAAACCGATAGAGAGATGTGGATGAAGAAAAGTAACTCGTATGGATTATTAATTTCAATGGAATTTAACCGATATACAATATAAGCGGTTGTACAACGATTGGTTACACAAGAATTAGTTGCACATGCAATCAGATATTTAACTTGGCGGAAGTTCCGGCTAAACGTGGACTGACAGCTTTACAGGAATCAGAGGAATGATAACCCGGGATGAGAAAGGTGTGAAACATATGAGAATAGAAAATAGCGAAAAGATGTATGCTTCTATGGCGGAGGGCAACAAGTCATCGGAGCAGGTAATGAAGGCAGGGGGAAAGGAAAAAGGGAAGGAAAACCGGCCGGGAGCAGTGAAGGATGGTGAAGGTGCCATTTTTGCAGGAAATCTCACTATTCCGGGTGATAGGGGCGACAGAATAGAGGAAGAAAAGCAAAAGGCCAGAAATCTGGCGAAGCAGTTGATAGAGAAGGCATGGGGAAAAGATAATAAAATGAGTGGTTCTATTGAAGAACATATAGATTTGCATCGTCAAAAGCTGGAGGAAGCAAAAGAAATCGGGGATAAGCTAAGCGATATTCATGATGAACGCCGGATGCTTCGGGAAGAGTATGGCATTACGGAGGAAAGCGCAGACAATGAAGAGCTTTCCTTATTACGAAAAGAGAAAAAGGCAAAAAAGGATTCTTCGATTGTATTGTCAGAGGAAGAAAAGGAGAAACTCTTAACGATTCATGTAAGAGGACTGACAACATATGAGAGTGAAATGCTTCGACTGGATATTCCGGAGGAGGAATATCTTGAACAAAAGGAAAAAAATGAACGTGATATCAAAATGGAGGCAAGAATCATAAGAGGTTTAAAGATTGAGCAGGTTAAGCCACATGATATGGTGGATGCCAAGAAGCAGGTCAGTGAAGTAATGACGGCAGCCAATAAAGCAATCCTCGGTATGGTGATGGAAGATGGCATGAATGCCATTGATGAGAAGGCAGAGGAAGAAAAACAGGAGGCAAAGGAGAAAAAGGAGGAAAGAGAGGAGATAGAGGAAAGAATAGCCTCTGCAAGGGAAAGGGCAAGACAGCGGGAGGACAACCTTGACGAGATGTATGAGATTGACAGTATTGCCCAGGATATCAAAAAAGCAGGGGAGACAGATACGACAGAGGATGTAAAAAAATCGTTGACACAGGTAATTAATGAATTGAAAATTACAAAAGAGGATGTCAAGGGAGTTGCGGTAGACCAAAAATTGTAGTGGAAAGTGTTTTGCGAGTGGCGCGGCTGAACTGTTACAAAAGACTTGATAATTACCGGATTATCGCATATACTTAAGGCGATGTAGTAAACAGTAACGGATACAAAGCGGCATTGTATCAGATAATAGAAAAGGTATATGGCAATGGTAAATAAGATGAATGAATTTGCAAGAACGGAGCTGCTGCTTGGAGGCAGCGCAATGGCAAAGTTAAGAGCCGCCAGAGTGGCAGTTTTCGGGATTGGCGGTGTCGGAGGATATACGGTGGAGGCACTGGCAAGAAGTGGAATTGGCACAATTGATATTATTGATGATGATAAGGTGTGTCTGACAAATCTGAACCGTCAGATTATTGCAACAAGAAGTACAATAGGCAAATACAAGGTAGATGTGATGGAGGCGAGGATACATGACATTAATCCGGCATGTCAGGTAGAAAAGCACAGATGCTTCTATCTTCCGGAATCTAAGGATGAATTTGATTTTTCAGACTATACATATGTTGTGGATGCGGTAGATACTGTTACGGCGAAGATTTCGCTTGTGATGGAGGCAGAGCAGAAAAATGTGCCGATTATCAGCAGTATGGGAGCAGGAAATAAGCTAAACCCGGCAGAGTTTGAGGTGGCAGATATTTATGAGACTTCCGTATGTCCTTTGGCAAAAGTAATGCGCCGGGAATTAAAAAAACGCGGCATTAAGAAATTAAAGGTGGTATATTCAAAAGAAAAAGCACTGACACCGATTGAAGATGAGAACATTAGCTGCAAAAGTAATTGTGTGTGTCCGCCCAATACGGCGCGAAATTGTCTTCAGAGGCGTGCCATTCCCGGCTCCGTTGCATTTGTACCTTCTGTAGTAGGACTGATTATTGCGTCAGAAGTGGTGAAGGACATTATTGTTAGCTAAACTGCTGCGGTTTGAGGACCGTCAACAGGAAAGGATATGTATGTATAATAAGACAATTGATGACATGATGGGAGATAACAGAGAAAAGCAGATAATAGATATCAGGGAGCAGGCAGACTATGATAAGGAGACATATCCCGGTGCGATTCATTTATACTGGGAGGATATGGAGAAAGATATTGAGAATCGTACTGATGTCTGTCTCAAATACATTTCTAAGGAAAAACCTGTCTATCTCATATGTTATACCGGACAGAAAAGTATGGATCTTGCATATGAGCTCAATGCTATGGGATATGAGGTATACAGTCTTGAGAGTGGTTTTCGTTCCTATCTCAGATATAAGCTTACACGCCTGATGGAAAATGAAGTGGTAGTCAAAGATAAATACAAAGAGGTGGAGAGAAGTATTGTCAAAAAGTTCAGAAAAGAAATCTGGAGAAAGTTTACGAAGGCAATTAACGAGTATGAATTGATTAAAGATGGTGATAAAATCGCCGTGTGCATCTCCGGCGGCAAGGATTCCATGCTTATGGCGAAGCTTTTTCAGGAATTGTACAGGCATGGACGGCAAAATTTTGAAGTAGTATATCTGGTGATGAATCCGGGATATAATGAAATGAATTATCAGACGATTCTTGACAATGCAAAGCTTTTAAATGTACCCATCACGGTGTTTGAGTCAGAGATTTTTGATATCGTTGCTGATGAAGGAGATTCACCATGCTATTTATGTGCCAGAATGCGCAGAGGGCATCTGTATAGCAAGGCACAGGAATTAGGCTGCAATAAAATTGCCCTTGGTCATCATTTTGATGATGTGATTGAGACGATACTGATGGGAATGTTGTATGGAGCACAGATTCAGACAATGATGCCCAAACTGCACAGTACCAATTTTCAGGGGATGGAGCTGATACGTCCGCTGTATCTGGTAAGAGAGCGTGATATCATACACTGGAAGGACTATAACGGTTTGAATTTTATTCAGTGCGCCTGCAGGTTCACGGAGAGTTGTGCTTCCTGCGGCGGAACAGAGAAGGGTTCAAAGCGAGCTGAGATAAAAGAACTCATCCGCCGGTTAAGCGAAAAAAATCCTGTCATAGAAAAGAATATCTTCAGAAGTGTGGAGAATGTCAATTTAAGTACTGTCATAGCCTATAAGCAGAAAGGCGAAAAACATCATTTTCTTGACAATTATTAATTGGTCTGTGTCTCAAATCCTACAAGAATGCCACCGTACTCCGCATAGTAACTGCACAGTCCCGTGCAGTTCCGGATTTGGACGTCACTGTCGGCGTATTCCTCGCGTATCGTTGTGGTGAGTGCGTTGGCAGTGTCGGGATTAAAGCAGTGAGAAATCCTCACCTTTCCGCCACGATAATTGTGTTTTTTCATTTCATCAAAGATGGCAGCTACTGTCCTCTTCTCTCCACGGCACTTGTCTAAAAGCTTCAGCTTCCCCTCCTCGTCAGCAATTCCGACAATTCTGATGCCGAGAATACCGGCAATTTTGGCAGCCGCATGACTTACTCTGCCGTTGTTGGCAAGATTATTAAGGGATTGAAGTGAGAATAATAAATGTGTGTTGGCACGGTAACTATCTACTGTTTTACATATTTCCTCAAACGAATTTCCTGCAAGAATGCCGCTCTTGATTTTTTCAATTATCAGGAGCATCTCCGGACCGGTTGACAGTGAGTCAATGGTAAAAATTTTAGCATCGGGATGATGTCTTTTATATTCCTCTGTCGCCTGTCTAAGGGAGTTATAGCTGCCGGACAGAGCACTGGTGATGGTGATGGCAAATATGTAATCTGCATCACCAAAGGCATTAAGCCAGTCATTGGGATTGGGGCAGGAGGTACTGGTTCTGCTCCTGGTACCTTTCAGGGCAGCAATCATCCTCTCTAAATCCAGCCCTTTGTCATCCACATATTCGACACCGTCACACATAATTTTCAACGGGACAGATGAAAAATCTACTTCTGATAAAGATAACAGGTCTGAAGATGAATCGGATACGATTTTATATTTCATAATTTTCTTCCTTCTTTTTTAAAAATTTTATGTAACAGTTCAGCTCTGAATATCAATCCACACAAAAAGACTGCATTTTTTTCTGCAACCATTCTTGGCAAATGAGAAATATGACCAGGTGTACTGCTGATTCGCAAACTTTAATATATAGATAAAATAACTACATAAAGAGTTATTAAAAAACTTATAATAGAATATGTTATACCTACTAATGGGTTTTGTCAAGTAAAAATAAAGCAGTTAATATTGCAACTTATTGGAACTTATGATAGTATTTTGAGTAAAGTCAGGGACTTTTGCAAATAGTAACCGGGTGGCGGATGAATGAGAAAATGGAGATGTTTATGAACCATCAGAGAGAGATGACATTTATTGATATAAAAGAATTTAATTTGCCGGCATATGGAGACATACCTGATGTGGGATTATTTTTGGAGCAGACAACGAAATATGTGTCAGAATATCTGAAACCGCTACAGGGTGTTTCCGTTACAGGCTCTATGATCAGCAACTATGTCAAAAAGAAAATGATAGATAATCCTGTGAAAAAACAATATTTTAGAGAACAGATTGCAGATATATTTTTTATAGCAGTGACAAAGTCTGTGCTGTCCTTAGAAGATATCCAGCTTTTGATTGAATTACAGAAAAAGACATATGATTGTGAGACGGCATACGAATATTTTCGTCTGGAATTAAAGAATGTTTTGTTTTATGTGTGTGGCTTGAAAGAGGAACTGGAGAAGGTCGGGCAAGAGCAAACATCGGAAATGATTCTGTTAAGAAACACGATTATGACAGTAGCGCACAAAGTGTATTTAGATAAATATCTGTTGACCGTCAGGAATAAACCGTAGCCGTCAAAAAGATTCCGTACTAAGCAGGGATTGCGATAGGCAGGGGGATAAAGATGGTATGCAGGAGGTATGAAATTGAGTGCATATGTTGAATTTAAGAATGTAAAGAAGACATATAAAACGGGAGAGGTAGAGATACATGCCCTGAATGGGTTGAGTTTTGAAATTAATAAGGGGGAGTTTTGTGTCATTGTGGGGGCATCGGGAGCAGGAAAGACAACAGTATTAAATATTTTGGGAGGAATGGATACGCTGACAAGCGGAAGTGTCATGCTCGACGGTGTGGAGATTTCTAAGATGTCGAAACGGGAGCTTACGGCATATCGGAGATATGATGTGGGATTTGTGTTTCAATTTTATAATCTGGTGCAGAACCTGACAGCATTGGAGAATGTAGAGCTTGCCACACAGATATGCAGGGAGCCGTTAGATGCCGGTCTGGTGATGAAGCAGGTCGGATTGGAGGAAAGAATGAAAAACTTTCCGGCGCAACTGTCAGGCGGAGAGCAGCAGAGAGTGGCAATCGCCAGAGCATTGGCAAAGAATCCCAAGCTTCTGCTTTGCGATGAACCTACTGGTGCGTTGGATTACAATACCGGTAAGGCGGTGCTCAAATTGTTACAGGATACCTGTAGGAATACGGGAATGACAGTGGTGGTCATTACGCATAATCAGGCAATATCCGCCATGGCAGACAGAATTATCACAGTTAAGAACGGTATTGTTGAGAAAATGGAATTGAATGAGAATATTGTGGATGCGGAGGAGATTGACTGGTAACAAAGGGAATGCCGGTGGCATTCCCTTAAGAGAATCCGCTTGGCGGATTCTCTGCAGCTGTGTAACGAGGGAATGCCGGTGGCATTC
>CACXFV010000023.1 GCA_902767015.1 uncultured Lachnospiraceae bacterium
GAATATCCGGCATAAAATCATATTTCAAATCATCTGTATTCTTCTTATCCTCTTTCAAATTTACACCTACATCCATAACATAATTTATTCATAAAGAATGGCTTAAAGAGACATTTATCGGTGCGAAAAAGCTTTGCTTAGCGAAACTTTTTTCACACTTGACTGCAATGAAAATAATAATATAGTCCTTTTTTAGCAATCAATTTCTCTCTCGTGTCAAATTCCACCACTTTTCCTTTATCTATCACCATAATTTTATCTGTATCTTTCAGGGTTGATAGTCTGTGCGCAATAATGAATACCGTTCGTCCCCTGCATATCTCTTTTAAGTTCTTCTGAATAATTCTTTCAGACTCATAATCCAAAGCAGAAGTGGCTTCATCAAAAATCAAAATCCGGGGATTATTGATGATTGCTCTTGCAATAGCAATTCTTTGTTTCTGACCGCCTGATAAACCGACACCCTTCTCACCAATAATCGTATCATAGCCATCCTGCATGTCCAAAATAAACTCATGTGCTCCTGCCACTTTTGCGGCTGCCATGATCTGCTCCATTCCCACATTAGGGCAATGTATGGCTATATTTTCAGCAACAGTACCATTAAACATAAAATTCTCCTGCAACACAACTCCAATCTGTTTTCTGAGCCATGCAGGGTCAGCCAGTGAAATATCCATTCCGTCTATCAATATTTTTCCTCTCTCAGGGATATACAGACGTTGTATCAGCTTTGAAATCGTGCTTTTGCCGGAACCGCTCCGCCCCACCACGCCTACAATGCTATTACTTTCCACCGTAAAACTCATATCCCTGATTACCTCCGGAGCGTCAGAACGATACCGGAAACAAACCCTCTCAAAGGTAATCATTCCTTTAATAGAAGGCATTGACAGCTTATTCCTGTTTGACTTCTGTTCCGGAAGGGTGCGAAAAATATCTCCTATCCTTTTCACAGACATAGCTGCCTGTTGATATTCCTGATATAATTGTACAAATCGCAGCACTGGCTCACTAATCCGACCTGACAGCATACGAAAAGCAACAAGCTGTCCCACAGTAAAACTTCCATCCATCACCAGTTTTGCTCCCAAAAACAATATCATCAGATCAAAAGATTTCTGAATAAACCGGGCAATTGTCCCGGAATTGGCGGCAACCATGGAAGTCCTGTAGCCAGCCCTCACATAGTCAGACTGCAGTTCTCCCCACTTTTTTTCTAGTCCCGGTTCCAAAGCAAATGACTTGACCGTCTGTACCCCCGTAATACTTTCTACAAGATATGACTGTGCCTGTGCACCTGCTGCAAATTTTTCATCCAGCCTCTGCTTAAACATCGGCGTAACAATAAGAGATAAAGTTGCAAAGATTGGAACGGAGGCAAGAACAACCAGTGTAAGCGGTACACTGTAAAAAAACAAAACAACCATATAGACAAGGATAAACAGTAAATCTAACAGAGAAGAAAGCGGGGTTCCCGTCATGAATGACCTTATATTCTCCGACTCCCTTACCCTTGCCACCGTTTCTCCGACTTTTCTGGATTCAAAATATCTGAGAGGAAGAGAAAACAAGTGTTTGAAAAGTCTGTAGCTGATCATTACATCAACTCTGTTTGTCGTATGTGTAAATACATAATTTTTAGCAAGGGATAATATCATTTCGAACAGATAACTCAGAAAAAGACCTATTGTCAATACATAAAGTGTTGACAGGCTTTTATGTACCAACACCCTGTCAACCACCACCTGTGTCATCAACGGTGTAAAAATCCCTATCAGCTGAATCATAAAAGCAGCTACTAATACCTCTGCCAATTCCCTCTTGTATTTTATGACAGAGATCAAAAACCATTTAAAACCAAATCTGACTTCTCTGTCCATGATTCTTTTTTCACTAATCAGAATAACCGTACCTGACCATATTTTTGTCAGATCATCAATTGCCATATATTCCGGTATCTGATTCTGCGGAAAAAATACCATTGCCCGTTGTTCTTCTAATCTTCCTATGAGAAAGAATTGTCCATCGTTATCCTTGGCAATCACTGCTACCCCTAATGATTTCAGTTGTTTCGGTATCAGCTTTCTGATTTTTCCTCTCAAATGAATTTCACGGGCAGCCAGCAGCATATCCGTTTCTGTCATTTTATGCGTGTTAAACCGGAGGATACTGTCCACTTGTTCTTTAGATATATTTACATTCATGATATGGGCAAGCATCATAAAGCAGGACAAGCCCGTATCCATATCTGTATTTTTATCAGCATCTGTGCCTCTGCCAACATCTGTATTTCTGTCAGTATCCGTCTCTGTGCCGATAGTTGTACCTGTTTTTTCTGCTATCATTTTTACACCTTATTTTAATGCGCTTTTATGTCCTTAGTTACTATTCGCAACCGACATTCAGCTTGCCAGCCATAATTGTTCATGTTCGCCCATTGGCATGGATGCGGAAGCAATCTCTGTATTTCCATAGCCGGCAGTTTCCGTCTCTGATACTGACATCATGTCCGAAAAAAGCTCTGCCTGTTGTAATGTCGAATGGTATAGATAAGTTCCATTCATAATATCATCTATGTCACTGCCCGTGAGAATATCCCCGTCAAAAAACTGATATGTAAAGTTTTTAAAATTATCATTGGTAAAATAGTTGTTGATGGTTACTTTATCAGTAGTATCCGTCACACTGATTTCCAAATTGTTTCCTGTTCTGAAAATATCCAGCATCTCTGCACTGATTCCTTCTCCAAAGGATATTGTATTAGAGCCGTTACCATCATTAATGGTATCGCATCCAAAGTGAGCATTGAATAGATAGATGTCATCTCCTGCTCCCCCATTTAACGTGTCATTTCCGGCGCCTCCATTCAGTATTTCCGACTGGTTATAGTTATAGCCGGCTTCATTTCCATTAATAACGTCATTTCCTGTCGTTCCTGTCAATATTCTCGTTTTCTCATTTAGTTCTCCCATGCCCCACACTGTTCCGTCTGAAAATTCTATCCTTCCAAGATAATTCCAACCCCTGCTGTCATTGTACGCATTCTGTATGGTAATCTTATCACCGCTGTTATGATTCGTCAGCACCATGTCCGCACCGCTTCTAGTAACTGTGATATCATCCGGCAGAATTCCTTCAAGAAAGACAATCTTATCTTCTGACCAGTTTGTCTGGTCATAATTATTAATCGTATCCTGTCCGTCTCCCATGCCAAATATATAGGTGTCTGCTCCATAGCCTCCCATAAGACTGTCGTTTCCGGTTCCTCCTGTGATGGTATCATTGCCACTTTCTCCATATACCATATCGTTTCCTGTACCGGCATCGATACTGTCATCCCCAGCTCCGGCCCTGATGACATCATTTCCTCCATATGTACTGATAATCTCCGACTGGTCATAGTTGTAGCCCCATGGATTTCCTTCTATCACATCCGCTTCTTCTGTTCCATTCAGAACTTTTGTTTTTTCCTTCAGTGTCTCCATTCCCCACATGCTTCTGTCTGAAAACTCTATCCATCCAAGATAATTCCAACCTCTGCTATCGTTGTATGCATTCTGTACTGTCACCCTGTCTCCGGTTCTATCATTCGTCAATACCATATTCGAACCGCTACGACTTATCCTGATATCTTCCGGTAAGACTCCGTCTTCAAAAACAATTGCATCCTGAGACCAGTTTTCCTGATCATAGTTATTGATCGTATCCTGACCATCCCCCACTCCAAAGAAATAGGTATCAACTCCTGAGCCTCCCACAAGAAAGTCATTTCCCTTTCCTCCGATAATGGTATCATTTCCGGCATCTCCCTGTACGGTATCATCGCCCTCTCCGGCATCAATCACATCATCTCCGACTCCCGCCCTGATAATGTCATTTCCTCCATATGTGCTAATCAACTCTGACTGGTCATAATTATAGCCCCAGCCGTTTCCCTCCAGCACATCATTTCCGGCTGTTCCGGTCAGAACCTTTGTCTTTTCTTTCAAGTCATCCATTTTCCACATCGTTCCATCTGAAAACTGTATCTTTCCCAGATAATTCCATCCTCTGCTGTCGTTGTACGCATTCTGCACCGTTACACTGTCTCCGGTTTTCTCATTTGACAGTACCATGTTTGCACCGCTACGTGTTACCCGGATATCTTCCGGCAGGATGCCTTCTTCAAAAACAATCTTATCCTGCAGCCATCTCTCCTGATCGTAGTTATTGATAATATCCTGTCCGTCTCCTGTTCCAAAGACATAGGTATCGGCTCCGGTTCCTCCCACAAGATAATCGTTTCCTTTTCCTCCGATAATGTCATCGTGTCCTGCGTCTCCCTGCACGGTATCATCGCCCTCTCCGGCATCAATCACGTCATCTCCGACTCCCGCCCTGATAATATCATTGCCCTCATATGTACTAATCAACTCCGACTGGTCATAATTGTAACCCCATGGATTTCCTTCTATCACATCATCTTCTTCTGTTCCGTTTAAGACCTTTGTCTTTTCTTTCAATTCTTTCATGCCCCATATTGTTCCGTCTTCAAACACGATTCTTCCAAGATAATTCCACCCTCTGCTGTCATTGTACGCATTCTGCACCGTTACACTGTCTCCAGTTTTCTCATTTGACAGTACCATATTTGCACCGCTACGTGTTACTTGGATATCTTCCGGAAAGATGCCGTCTTCAAAAACAATCTTATCCAGCGACCAGTTCTCTTGATCATAATTATTGATTATATCCTGACCCTCTCCTAATCCAATGATATAGGTATCGGCTCCCGAACCACCCATAAGGCTGTCATTTCCATAGCCACCTGTAATCGTATCGTTTCCCGCTTCTCCCTGTACAATATCATCTCCAGCTCCGGCATCAATGACATCATCTCCGTTCCCAGCATATATGGTATCATCTCCACCATAGGTACTGATTACCTCCGACTGGTCATAATTAAATCCCCATTCATTTCCTCTGATGATATCTTTTCTTACCGTTCCTCTGATCACTCTCGTCTTTTCTCTAAGCTCCTCCAGTCCCCATTCACTACCATTGTTCCAAAATATTACCTTTCCAATATAATTCCACCCATCCATATCGGTATAGGCGTTTTTTACTGTGATGGAATCTCCTGTTACCAGATTGGTAAACACCATATCATACGCATCTCTGGTTACCTCAATCTCCTCCTGCTTAATGTTCCCCGAAAATAATATTACATCCTTTGACCAGTTTACCTGATCGTGATTATTAATCACATCATGCCCATCTCCCGGTCTGAAAGAATACGTATCCGCTTTA
>CACXFV010000024.1 GCA_902767015.1 uncultured Lachnospiraceae bacterium
AATTTAGTGTTTTCAAGGGTTGTAGAGGAATTCTATAATACCTTGTAACTGTTAAAAATATCTGTTAAAATAGAGATATTAGAATTCAAATTTGCAGATATGTCACACAGATACATTGAAAAGTGCCATTGACAACATAAAAAACGCATTTCGCGACATACTTCATAAATATCGACCAATATCCGCCGATAATAATATTATCGGAATTGGCTTTGAACAGTTACACATCAATAATATGACTTGATGAAAAGACGGAGAGGAAGAGCTATGAAGCTGACGATTTGCGATGATGAAAAAAGAATAAGAGAATTGATCGAGGAAGCGGTCAGGGAGGTATCGGAAAGTATCGAGATCGAGTGCTTTGCCGATGCCAAAGGAATTTTGTCGCCGTCATTTGATGCGGATATCCTGTTTTTGGATATTGAGATGGCGGGAATTGATGGTATGAAGGCGGCAAGATTATTGCGTGCAGAGGAGAAGAAGACAGTGCTTGTCTTTGTGACGGCTTTGGAGGAATATGTCTTTCAGGCGTTTGATGTAGGTGCCTTTCAGTATCTTGTGAAGCCGTTTGACAGGAATAAATTAAGGGAAGTCATTAAGAAGGCGATTGAGCAGGCAGAGGAACAGAGTTATATCGAAAAGGTGCTTTCGCAAAGGGAAACAGAAACCGGGATCACCCGTTCGATGATAGTCAAAAGCGGCGGAACCAATACAAGGGTGATTCTTTCCGAAATTGTCTATGCGGAAATCTTTGACAGGCGGATCGTGCTGCACATGGCAGACCGCGATCACGTCGAATACTATGGCAGGATTTCCAATCTGGAAAGTTTAGCCGGGAAAGATTTTTTCAGAGTGCACAGGGCATTTTTACTCAATCTGGCATATGTAAAATCCTACGATTCCAAATATGTGCAGGTATCGGACGCAGAGCTTCCGGTGGCAAGAGGCAGATACCGTGAGCTTGTTAAGGCGTACTTATCCTACCATACGCGGAGGGAAAATCTATGATAGCATATTTATCGTACCATATGAGGAGAAAGACCGATGACGGCATGTCTATCCTACCATACACGGCGAGAACCTCTATGATAGCATATTTATTCTGTCATATGCGGAGGAAAGATTCATGATGGCATATCTGATCGATCATTTCGCGGTGTATGCCAATGGATATAGCCAGTTTCTTATCGAATTATACTTATTGCTGGTTGCCATGCTCTTTGCCTGCTGGCTAGGGCCGTTTATGGTAGGGAAACGCACGGCGATAATGGCAGCGTTTGTCTATTATCTATTACAGACCATCAATAATCATACAGGTACAAGCAAAGCGTGGGACAGGCTGATCGCCTTGGGGATTATACTGTTTTCTTTTTTGACTGCATGGCTGTCCGATCACAGAAAAAATCCGGTACAGAAAATATTCCTGTGTGTGGTGTTTCGGCTGATTAGCTGGCTGTCTATTGAGATCTTTACGGAAATAGGATTTTTTGAGAGAGATATGCTCTTGCGGTTTGAATGGTATCGATCCAGCGTAGAAGCCATCGTGATCGAGTTTTTCGTGTGGAATTTTCTGCAGTATGGGATGGCACTGCTGATACTTTACGTTGCCATAAGGATTTTACAGCGGGCCTACAGGTGCAAATCCGATGAGATGACATGGCGGGAACTGGTGGTGTTATTAATGCCGGTGTGGACGCTTTTTTTTGTGAAGCCGATTATGTCCTCGTATTTTCTACTGTGGATGGAGGGCATGAAAAATGGAAGCATTCAGGAGAACATTCCGGCCAATCCGTATAGGATGTTGTTTAGCATTTTTTCCTATTTTCCGATTCTGATCGAGATAACACTGTACCAGAAGCTCAGGGAAAAGCAGGAGGAGGAATTTGCCCGAAAATCGCTGGAAAACCAGATTAGGGATACGCACCGGCATGTGGATCAGATTGAAGAATTATATGAAAAAATGCGGGCGATGCGGCATGATCTGGGAAATCATCTGATGGTCATAGAAGGGCTGGCAAAAAACGGAGATGTGGAGGAGCTGGCGGCGTATATCGATGAGCTGAAGGATCGTTCCATGGAACTAAAACCAAAAGTCCGGTCGGGAAATGCCGTCACCGATGTGGTTCTCTCAGAGATCAGCGGGCGCTGTGAGAAGGAGCATATCTCGTTTGAAAGCCGATTTTCCTATCCGGAGGGGCTTGCCATCAATCCGTTTGATATGAGTGTAATTCTGACCAATGCCTTGCAGAATGCCATAGAGGCTTCAAAGGTTGCTACGACTCATGTCAATATCCCGAAAATTACGATCATGTCGGTTGTCAGAGAGAGATTTTTTATCATCAATGTCAGAAATAAGATTGCGAACAGGCCAGTATTGAACGAGGAAGGACTTCCGGATACGACAAAGCAGGAGGCAGGACATGGTTATGGTCTGAAAAATATTCGCAGTATTGCGCAGAAATATCGTGGTGAGATTGAAATCCGTCAGGAAGAAGCGAATGGAGAATTATACTTTATTCTGAATATTATGTTGATGGGGTAGCGTCTCTGACCGCCCACAGTCAGGGAATGTAAGCATTGAGAGAATGTAAACATATAGAGAAGGCAACCATATAGAGAATGTAAACATTCTTTATATGCTTTCATTCCCTGACTTGAGGTGCGGAATAGTTACATCATTTTTACGGTTGTATATGGGAGTAACAGTCTGTTATAATGAATAGAGTACTATATAAGGAGATTTTGAAAAATGACGGTTTATGAAAGACTCGTTGTCTGCTGCAACGAAAAATACAGAGATTTTCAAAGCAAACTTGTTCCCAATATCCCGAAGGAAACGATACTGGGTGTCAAAACGCCCGATATGCGGAAGATTGCGAAGAAGATAAAGGGAACAGAGGAGGCGCAGGAGTTTCTTACGGAACTTCCCCACAAATACTATGAGGAGAACCTTGTGCATTTTTTCCTGATTGCGATGATTGGGGATTTTGACGAATGCGTAAAAGCGGTGGAGACCTTTCTGCCTTACGTGGATTGCTGGCCGGTATGCGACCAGTCGAGTCCGAAAGTCTTTAAGAAGAATCATGGTAAGCTCCTGCCTCTGATCAAAAAGTGGATCGGTTCGGAGCATGTATATACCGCCAGATTTGGTATCCGGATGCTGATGAATGAATTTCTCGGAGAGGATTTTAAGCCGGAATATCTTGAGTGGGTTGCGGCGGTAAAAGGAGAGGATTATTACATTAAAATGATGGTTGCCTGGTATTTTGCGACTGCGATGGCTAAGAGATATGACGAGAGTGTTATTTACATTGAGGAGCGCAGACTTGAGACATGGACACACAAAAAGGCGATACAGAAGGCAGTGGAAAGCTTCCGTGTTTCCGATGAGCATAAGGAATACTTAAAGGCCTTTCGATAGCAGAGAAGTGTAAACAATAAAACATTTATGTGGGAAGTGGATGTATGGCTTCATATGTGGTATCGGATATTTATGTGCAGTATGATATGTTCATGGAGATGCTTGATTGCAGACTTTTTTATTTATAATACTTTTTGGGAAAAAACGATAACGCCACGCATTGCGAAATGATTATTTCTGTGATATACTATGTTAACAATAGCGCGTTGAAGTATGAGGAATTGATAACAAAATCAAAACTGTTGAAGGAGGTATATGATGAGCAAGAATAGAATTATTACAGTACAGAATCATCCAATAACCGTATCTTTGACAGAGGTGGAAGATTATATCTGTATCACCGATATGGCTGCCGCAAAGCCCGATAATTCCAGAGCGGCAGATGTTATACGCAACTGGTTAAGAAATAGGTCAACGCTTGAATTCTTATCGACATGGGAAGAAATGTATAATCTGATTTTTAAAGTGTTCGAATCTGAACACTTTAATCAAGACAGAAGTTCTTTCGGATAATAGCAAATTAATGGAGAATGATTATGTTGAAAAAGGAACATTCTCAATGATTACATAATAGTTGTTTGATTCTGAAAAGTAGGTGCTCATGCAATGACCAGACAGTCATTGTGCAGTTTACAACAGAAAAGTTGCCATTGGCGACACACCTCTTGTCAAGCGGGAAAATAGTACGATAATTCAAGTATAGGAAACGAATTTATTTAATGCGTTTCCTATAGTTGCCGTTTGGAAGGAGGTGAAAAAGATGATAGGGTTTAGCGGTTTGAATTATGGAAGTCTTTTTGGTATTGGGAACAGAACATCCTATACCGGTTCGATTTTCAGCAATCTTTCGCAGTACACCGGTGCCAGAAGCGGCGCCTATTCGAAAGCACTTAGATCGTATTATACAGGTACAGGCAGTCAGAATACGCTGCAGCGCACCATGCAAAAGAATCGTTTGAATACATCGGTATATAATGCGGAAAAAACGCTTACAGAGGTGAAACAGGAGGCATCGGAGGTGGTCGCTTCCGCAGGGAAACTGATGAGCGGTGGTAAAAATGCCCTTTTTAAGAGTGAGGATTCTTATGACCCCGATGCCGCCTGTAAGGCTGTGGGAGATTTTGTGAACAACTATAATGATACGGTAGAGGCGCTTTCAAAAACGGACAATTCGGTGGTTAAGAGTGCAGGAAACAGCATGAACAGAATGACCGGTCTTCTGAAAAACAGCTTGCAAAAGGCAGGAGTGACGGTCACTGATGACGGAAAACTCTCTCTCAATGAGGAAGAATTCAAAAAGGCGGATATGAATACGGTCAAGTCATTGTTTGGCGGAACAAGCTCTTATGCAAAATTGGTTTCTTCATTGGCGCAGCGGGTTCAGTCTGCTGTCAGCGCCCAGCAGCGTGTTTATACCGGCAGTGTTTATGGAAGAAATTTGTCGTATTATAATAATCTGTATTCCGGATATGGTTTTAACGGATATTTTTGATCTGACCG
>CACXFV010000025.1 GCA_902767015.1 uncultured Lachnospiraceae bacterium
AACAAAAAAGCAACTCAAAAAATAGCGTATGCAAAGTGTACCATAAAAATGAGTATACTGCACTACGCCTTTTTTTGAATCGCTTACCAATGGATTTAGCAAAGAATGCTTTCATGTTTAAAAGGATTGAAAATTAACCTGTCATCATGTAAAATGAAGAGTAGAAGAAATGCATCAACAAATTATTTATATAGATATAAACAGACCGGAATCTGATACCACATGAGCAACATTAAAAAAGGAGTAACCGCATGGACTACAAACCATTACCAATTGGATATGAGAATTTTAACAGACTGATGTCAGAAGATTACTATTATATTGATAAGACATTATTTATAAAAGAACTGTTAGACAATAAGACGATGGTCAATCTTTTCACCAGGCCGAGACGCTTTGGAAAGACACTGACATTGAGTATGCTCAGGTATTTCTTTGAGGATGCTTACGATTTTCGTGGAAATAAAGAGGACTACAGGCAGCTTTTTGACGGAATGAAGATTATGGAAGCAGGAGAACGCTATACAAAGCACATGGGCGGATATCCAGTGGTTTCGCTTACCTTAAAGTCGGGAAAACAGTCTACTTTTCAAAGCTGTATGAAAGAACTGAGAAATTACTTTGCCCTTGAGTTTGACAGACATCAGTATATATTAAAAGATAACTGCCTGTCGGAAGAAGAAAAAAAGAGATTCAGAGATTATATGAATCTTAAATTGGAGGCGGAAGATTATAAATATTCACTTAAGTTCCTATGCGACTGCCTCAAAAAATGGCATGGAAAAGATGTCATCGTTCTTCTTGATGAATATGATGTACCGTTGGAGGGGGCATACCATTATGGCTTTTATAACGATATGGTTGATTTTATCAGGGAGTTATTTGGAAGTACATTAAAGACAAATGACAGCCTTAATTTTGCCGTCATCACAGGCTGCCTAAGAATTTCCAAGGAATCTATCTTTGCCGGACTTAACAACCTAGATATTAATTCCATCATGAGTATAAGTTATGGGGAATATTTTGGATTTACAGATATGGAAGTGCAAAAGATCTGTGAGGATTATCATCTTGAACAGAAATACCAGGAGATAAAAGACTGGTACAATGGATATTATTTTGGAGAGGCAAATGTCTATAATCCATGGAGCGTCATCAAATATATTAAAGATCACAAAGTCAGGACGGATGTATTTCCAGTGTCATACTGGGCCAATACCAGCAGTAATGCCATTGTCCGAACGCTGATCGACATGGCCGACAGGGAGGTAAAGGATGAGATAGAATTACTGATCGCAGGCGGTAGCATAGAGAAGCCTGTACATGAGGATATTACCTATGATGAGGTATATGAAAGCATGGATAACCTGTGGAACTTTATGTTTTTTACAGGATATTTTAAGAAAATATCTGAGAGGTTTGAGGACAGGGTGTGTTATGTAACCATGAAAATACCTGATCAGGAGGTTTTATATATTTTTGAAAATAAGATCCGTTCCTGGTTTGAGACTAAGTTAAAGAACAGAAATCCCAAAATCTTATTTGATGCGATCAAAAATAAAAAAACGGATATCATTAAGGAAGAAATCCGCAAAATGCTATATGATACAATCAGTTATTATGATTATCATGAAAATTTCTATCATGGTGTTTTGGCAGGATTACTTTATGGAATGGAATATTATTCAGTAAAATCAAACCGGGAAAATGGTAAGGGAAGAACGGATATTGTACTGAAACCTTTATATAGAGAACTGACAGTATACATTTTTGAATTTAAGATAGCAAAAAACGAGTCAAAGCTTCAAGATGCAGCTGTGGAAGCGATCCGGCAGATCAATGATAAAAAGTATGACACCGAGCTTATTAATGACGGATATGAAAATATTGTCAAATATGGCATTGCATTCTGTGGCAAGGATTGTTATGTAGTGATGGAGTAGACAGATTGTTTCTTGCTCTTGTAACGTATTCTATAATTGAGGAAGATAACCGTGCACAGCATTATCCTGCTTATGCATACAGTCATCCGCTCTTTTCGGAAGAAATGAGGATATACAGCGATTCAATAGTCAGTGAGTTTCTGAGCTCCATAGATGAGAGCACCAGCGTGATGTTCCAGAATGACTGGAATGCTGAAAGAAATCAGAGAGAGGTATACTTTTCTTATGATTCGACATCCAAGATATGTGAAGCTGGTGATCTGAGAATATAGGATTTGTACCTGGTCGTGGGTACTTCAGCAAGCTAACCTATGATGTGAACGAATGGTGCAAGAAAACTATTAGATAAAGTCTGTTTTGTAAGAATTTTATTGGACTTTATTAAGTTTTAATAGATTAATATTCTGTTTATAAGAATTCCTCTATTGGCAAATTCTTATAAAATTCATATAATTTTAATCAGGAGGCGATATTATGCTTGAAACTGAGCTTGTAGCATTAATAAGGGATATACAATCTGTTCGCAGCGAGAGCAACAGAATAGAAATAAAGGCTGCCGGCAAAGGCTGCCCGAAAGTGCGGGATACACTCTCTTCATTTTCAAATCAGTCGGGGGGAGGAATCATCCTCTTTGGCATAGATGAAAGTGATAACTACAATGTATGTGGTGTATATGATGCAGCCGATCTGATGAAAAAGATTGAATCACAATGTCTTGA
>CACXFV010000026.1 GCA_902767015.1 uncultured Lachnospiraceae bacterium
GAATGATCAATATGGGGATATTCTGGAATGTACTGTCAGTGATGGTACGGAGGAAATGTCAGTGTATCAGACGGCGACAGACCTGGTGAAGGTTGTGATTGATATTTTTTCTGTCGTATTTGCACTGGTAGTGACGATTATGGTTTGCAAAAAATGTTTTCTGCAGGAAAAGACGGATATCGGCATTTACAAAGCAGTGGGCTTTCAAATCAGCAGTCTGCGTCTGCAATTCGCCATGAGATTTCTGATCATTGCAGCAGTAAGTTCTGTGATTGGTTTAGGTCTCAGTATTTTGCTATCAGAAAAGATGGTTACCATGCTTCTTAGAAATATGGGAATTTCAGCTTTTACGCTGGAATTTCATGCAGGTACATTGATGATACCGATCGTCATGATCTGTTTTTGCTTCTTTGCGTTTTCTTATGTTGTGTCTAGAAGAATCAAAAAAGTGGATATCAAGGTATTAATTACAGAATAAACCTGGCGTAATTTATATGTGGCATTTTGGTATTTAATATGCTATATTAGTATGTGTGATTGTAACAGTTCATGATGGCGGGACAGGAAGTTGAAATGTTGTGGAATGGAGAGTAGTATGTGGGATGAAAATCGTGTAAGAATTGTTGATATTGCTGAGGAGCTGGGGGTAAGCACGGCTACGGTATCCAATGTGATTCATGGTAAAACAAAGAAAATATCGGATAAAACAATAAAGCTTGTGCAGGAGAAGCTGCAGGAAAGGGGATATATTCCTAATATGGCAGCGACGCTTTTAGCACAGAATAATTCGAGAATTATCGGTGTCATCATCAACAATCATAGAAAATATGAGGGACACTTGTTTGAAGATCCTTTTATTGCTGCCTCCATTAATTATCTTTCAGATGAGATTGAAAAAAACGGATATTTTATGATGCTGAAAAAGGCAGAGGATATCATGGAGATTGTGAAGTTTGCTACGATGTGGAATCTTGATGGCATGGTTGTGATGAGTTTTTGCGAGGATGAGTACCAAAGGCTCAGGGAAAAGATTAGGATTCCTTTTGTAGTATATGACGGATTTTTTGAGAACAGAGGCCGCATCTGCAATGTGATGATTGATGATAGAGACGGTGGAAGGCAGGTAGGAGAGCATTTCAGGCAATTGGGACACAAAAAGGTATTATGTGTGTCTGATAATAAAATCTGTATGGATTTGGAGCGTTATCTCGGATTATGTGACGGACTCGGGTTTGAGGCGGATTTTATGCAAATTCCGATGAAGAAAGAGGAAAGGGAAGTCTTTTATCAGGAGCAGTTTGATGTGCTCTGTAGATATAGCGCTATTTTTGCCGTGTCGGATTACTATGCTGCAGAGCTGATGCGTTTTTTGCAGTGTTGCAATATAAGGATACCGGAGGATATTTCTATTGCAGGCTTTGACGGAAGCCCTCTCTGTAAGCAGGTGATTCCTACACTGACATCTGTTAAGCAGGATGGAAAGTATCGTGCGGAAATGGCAATACAATTGTTGATAAAAATGAGAGATGATCCCCTGTTCTCGAAGGATGTACTGACAAAGGTTGAACTTGTTACCGGGGAGAGTACGGCGGCAGCCTTGTGTGGTTAGATCACAGAAAAAGTTCGCGGTATGCGGGAGGTTAAGATGGAAGAAAAAAAATTTGCATTATTGATAGATGCAGAAAATACAAGTGCCAGATATATTGAAACGATTATTAATGAATTAAAAGAATATGGAACGATTACCTATCAGAGAATGTATGGAGATTTTACAAAATTCGTTCTGTCAGATTGGAATAAAAAGGCTTTGGAGTATGCAGTGGTGCCTATTCAACAGCCAAGATACTCAACAGCAAAAAATGCTGCTGATATCATGCTTGTCATAGATGCGATGGATATATTATATCAGAAGAACGTGGACGGATTTTGTATTGTTTCTTCGGACAGTGATTTTACAAGACTGGCCAACAGGCTTAGGGAATCCGGCATGATTGTCATTGGAATGGGAAACAGTAAAGCATCTAAAACATTTATCAAGGTGTGTAATGAATACAAATATTTAGATATAATCGCAGAAGAAGGTCTTGAAAGGGAACTGGATGAGGAGATTAAGACAGATGCTGAAGAGGAAGTAAAAAATAGCATTGAAAAAAATCATGACAAACCATCTGATAAAAATAATACAGAGAAAGAAAAAAATTCCATCACACCACTGAACAGAGTGAAAAACGAGATTAATAATATTATTCAGATAAATGAAAATAATGGAACGGCTACCTACTTAGCTTCACTTAAAAGCTCCCTGCAAAGGCGGTATAATGATTTTGATGAAAGAAATTATGGTTATAATTCTATGAAGAAATTTGTGCAGGAGGCAACAAAGTTTAAAATTGTTCAAAATGGTTCCGTTACAACAGTAGTCAGGGATAATGATAAATACATAGAAGATATATCTGTTGAGGTAGAAATTTATATTAAGATGCTGGCAGATTCAGAAAATGGAATAGAATTGGGAAGTCTGGGACAAAAGATTAAGCAAAAATATGCAGACTTTAAATATAAAGATTTGGGATATTCCAGATTGTCAAGCTATGTAAAGAGCATAGAAGGCATTACAGTAGGCAAAAATAATATTGTAAAAACTAAGTAAGGAACTGTTCCTAACGATAGGAAAAATGACGGATGGATATAGTCGTAATAATTTATTCATCAAGTCGTTAAGAAATATTAATCGGATATGTCAAAACAGCCGGAACGCAGGTCGTGATGCCTGTGTTCCGGCTGTTTTGTATGTTGACATATGTCATTAAAAACATTGAGAAACATTAAAAAGTATTCTAAAGCCTTGCGACACCGGATTTCTTCGCGGCATCCATAACAGCCTCGGCAACAGCCTGACCAATTCTCTTGTCAAAGGCATAAGGAAGAATATATTCTTCTTTTAAATCGTCCTCACTTACGATAGAGGCAATCGCATAGGCAGCAGCGACCTTCATATCGTCATTGATTTCTTTTGCCCTGCAATCAAGTGCACCACGGAAAATACCCGGGAAGCAAAGCACATTATTAATCTGGTTAGGGAAATCCGAGCGTCCGGTACCGATTACCCTTGCACCGGCTGACTTTGCAAGGTCAGGCATGATCTCAGGTGTAGGATTGGACATAGCGAATACAATTGCATCGTTATTCATTGATTTCACCATTTCTTCCGTTACAATGCCCGGAGCTGACACACCGATAAACACATCTGTGCCCTTCATAGCGTCAGCGAGTGATCCGGTCAGATGTTCACGGTTCGTAATCTGCGCCATCTCTGCTTTTGCGCTGTTAAGACGTTCGTCACCTTCATATATAATGCCAACACTGTCGCACAGTGTCAGATGTGAGACACCCATTTTCATGATCAGCTTTGCAATGGCAATACCTGCAGAGCCGGCACCATTGACAACAACTTTAATATCTTTTATCTCTTTACCGACGACCTTAAGTGCATTAATCAGAGCGGCAGCGACAACGACTGCCGTACCATGCTGGTCATCATGAAATACAGGAATATCACAGATTTCTTTGAGCTTTTTCTCAATCTCGAAACACCTCGGAGCAGCAATGTCCTCAAGGTTGATACCGCCAAAACTGCCTGAAATAAGAGATATTGTACGAACAATCTCGTCAACATCCTTCGAACGGACACAAAGAGGAAAGGCGTCAACATCTCCAAATGCTTTGAATAGGGCACATTTTCCTTCCATAACAGGCATGCCCGCTTCCGGTCCGATATCACCAAGTCCCAGTACAGCTGTACCATCTGTAATGACGGCAACAAGATTGTTTCTTCTGGTCAGTTGAAAGGACTTTTCATAATCCTTCTGTATCTCCAGACAAGGTTCTGCAACACCGGGGGTATATGCGAGTGAAAGCTCCTCAGAGTTTGTGATAGGAACACGCGAAATAACTTCTATTTTTCCATTCCATTCATAATGCTTTTCAAGTGACTGCTGTCGTATATCCATTTGATTTTCCTTCTTTCGATAATTTTCAATTGTTTTGCATTTTCTGCAAGCATCATTATATTATAGATTCCGCAGTTATTCAAGTGGAAAATTCGTATGAACATTGTACTTGTAGAGACCATGTGAATTCACTATAATAGAAATAGCAGTATCAGGGAAACAAATACTTGTGCAGGGGATATAAGTTCTGATATAATAGGCATAAATATGAAAAGAAAGGAACAGCATAAAATGAATTTAGAAGAAATAATGAGTGAGATTAAAAAGGGATTGACACATGATGTTGAGACAGATATAGAATATTTACAGGAACAGAGTGCAAAATATAAGACCCATGAGTTGGGCAGGGAGATTTCCAGGGAATGTACACGTATGATTTATGACCTCCTGCCAAGAGACGGAGAGGTTGAAATTGTAGGGTTATGGGATGAATACATGTAATATATGCGGTACAGCAGATGGTTAATATTTGCTGTACCGGTTTCTGAACAGTCAAAAGGGATACAGGACCGGTGTGATGAATATTTTTCACCGGCAGTCTGATTATGGTAATCAGATACGTCAAAATATTTGAAAAGAGAAGTTTTGTCAGGGATTGATATGAGAATAGTATCTTGTTGATTTTCGTACATTATGTTATACTGTCTGTTGAGAAAGCTTTTATTAAAATATATGAAAGTGAAAGGGTTAAAATGCTTAAGATATTAATGATTGATGATGATACTATTAATAACAGGATTGCAGAAAGTACCCTGCGAAACCATAATTACGAGATAGTAAGTGTCACTTCCTGTGAGGAAGGTCTCCGCAGATTAAGTGAGGGAGGAATGGACTTATTATTGTTGGATATCGATATGCTGCATGAAGCAGGTGACAGTTTAATAGAGGAGATAAGAAGACAACCGGGGAATGAGAATATGAGGGTTGTCTTTTTAACTATTTCGGGCTATAGTCCTGATCAAAAGGAGATGGAGAGACTCGGTGTGGTGGATTATATCGGCAAGCCATATTTTGAAGAGGAACTTGTCAATATTGTGAGAAGAGTACTCTATGTAGAACACGAGAACAGAATTTTAGTAGTTGATGATGAGATGATGAATCTCATGCTGGCGAAGAAATTGCTGAGTACACACTATCAGGTACAGTGTGTAAGTTCGGGGGGAGAAGCCCTTACGGTGCTTGAGCAGTCTGTGCCGAATCTGATATTACTGGATTTGCATATGCCGGATATGAACGGACTTTCCGTGTTGAAAAGAATGCAGGAATCTGATAATCAGGATATTAGAAATATACCGGTTATTTTTCTGACGGCAGATGGAGATAAGGAGACCGAGGCGGAGATTTTTAAGGCCGGTGCCATGGATTATATACAGAAGCCGTTGGTTGCGCAGGTGGCAGTAGAGCGTATCAACAGAATTCTTGAGCTTCGTTATCTTCAAAATTCCCTTCAGACAGAGGTTGAGCAGAAAACGAAAGAATTAGAAGAAAGTAGCCGTAAGATAAAGAATTTGTCGATGCAGATTATGTATGCGCTTACCGGTGCCGTTGATGCCAAAGATCAGTATACAAACGGTCATTCAAACAGAGTTGCCAGATATTCAAGAGAGATTGCCAGAAGAATGGGAAAGTCCAAGAAGGAGATAGACAATATTTTCTGTGCCGCATTACTGCATGATGTGGGGAAAATCGGTGTGCCGGATGAGATTATCAATAAACCTTCAAAACTGACGGATGAAGAGTATGAGATTATGAAGTCGCATCCGGTAATCGGTGCGAATATTTTAAGAAGAATATCAGAGCTTCCGGAATTAAGTGTGGGGGCGAGATGGCATCATGAGAGATATGATGGCAAGGGATATCCGGATGGGCTGAAAGGGGAAGAAATCAAAGAAATTGCTCGTATCATAGGTGTTGCAGATGCCTATGATGCCATGTCGTCTAACCGAAGTTATCGAGATGCACTGCCACAGGATTATATAAGAAGAGAAATCGAAAAGGGAAAGGGAACACAGTTTGACCCGGAGATTGCAGATATCATGCTTCAATTAATTGATGAGGATACGGATTATCATATGAGAGAGCATTAGAATAGGAATCAAGAAAGGCAGAGATAATATATGGATAAAGAGAAAATGATAAAAAGGTGCTTTTTTAAGCTTACATGGAAGAGCATACTGATCATACTGATGGGAGTTATTATCAATCTTGCAGGTAGATTTCTGGCACAAGCCTTAATACTGCCTTTGTGGCTTGATTCTATAGGAACATTACTGAGTGCCGTGCTGCTGGGACCTTTGGCGGGTGCCATCACGGGTGCAGTGATGAATCTTCTTGTAAGTCTGAGCAATAGTGTATCCGGCTGGTACGCCATAGTAAGCATAGCGGTAGGTATTTCTGCGGGGCTGACATTTCCGAGGGAGAGAAAAAGAGACGCCTTTTCGGTGCTTGCCTCTTCCGTTTTAACAGGAGTTGTTGCGGTATTTATGTCTACCCCGCTCAATCTGTTTTTTTATAAGGGATACACAGGCAATGTATGGGGAGACGGACTTGTAGATATGTTGGCAAGAGATATTAATCTGAAATGGTTTTGCAGCTTTTTAGGTGAGGCATTCGTAGACATGCCGGATAAGACATTCAGTATGATTATTGTGATGGTCATAATTACGATTGTCAGCAAAATGAGAGAAGAAAAAACGCAGGAAGATAAAGAAGAGCGCAGAAGTAGAAAAAAGCAGATGACACGCAGACAGGTATCCCATAGAACGGATATGAAGGTAATGCTATTTGTTGCTGTTACGGCGTGGATAATGTCGTTTGACGGTCAGCATGTGTTCGCTGTGGATTATGAGGCAGAATATGAGGCGGTAGATTATGACACAGATGATGGACTTGCGTCAGCAGAGATTAATGCCATAGCCCAGACAAATGACGGGTATATATGGGCAGGAGCATATTCGGGACTTTACAGATATGATGGCTCACATTTTGAAAAGAAGGTCCTTGATGAGAGAATTACAAGCGTTATGGTGCTTTTTGTGGCATCTGACGGAAAATTATGGATTGGCACAAATGACAGTGGCATTGCCTGCTATTCATCGGATAGCGGTGAGGTCGTATTCTATTCTGTGGAGGAAGGGCTGGCAGCAGCTTCCGTTCGCAGCATCTGCGAGGATGACAGAGGCAATATTTATGTGGGAACCGTATCCTATCTGTCCATGATTGATGGGGAGGGGAAGGTTAAGACTTTTGACAGCTTTGAGAAGATTAACTGGGTAAAATCAATGGTATACAGCTATGATGGTATCATATGTGGTGTTACGAATGGCGGGCATTTGTTTTTCTTCAAAGAGGGGGAAATCCTGTTGGAAAAGAATTACGAGGATGCTGCGGGGGTGTATTTTACAGCGGTAGCATACAGCTATAATGGTGTGTTTATGGTGGGAACCTCCACAAATAGTATGGTGAGGATTACTTTTGACGGAAATGCCATAACAGATGAGAAACAGTTTTCTACTGAGAATATTTCGTACTTCAATCATATATTGTATGATAGTGAAGCAGGTGGATATTTCCTGTGTGGAGAAAATGGCTTAGGCTATTCAGATGTTTCAGGAAATGTGACTGTCTTATCAAGGGATGGGTTTGAAAGCTCTGTCTATGATGTGATAGTGGATTATCAGGGAAATGTATGGTTTTCTTCCAGCAAGCAGGGAATCATGAAGTTATCCAAAAATCCGTTTGTAGATATTTTTAAAAAGGCAGGTTTACCAAGTAATGTTGTGAACTGTATCTGCATATCCGGTAATGATATGTATATAGGAATGGACAATGGTCTGCATGTAATCAATAAAGAAACTTATGAAAAGAAAGAGTATGAGTTTTTATCGGAGTTTGATGGTGTCAGGGTAAGACATATTTTTGCCGACAGTGCCGGTTATGTGTGGGTGAGCACTTATGGTAAGGATGGTCTTGTAAGAATCGACCGGCAGCATAATATTCAGTGCTTTAATGAGACCACGGCAGGGACGGTCGGAGGAAGATTTCGGTTTGTGACACAATTGTCAGATGGTAAATTGCTTGCCGCCAGCAATATGGGACTTTCCTACATTGATCAGGGGCAGGTTGTGGATACTATAGATGAGACGGAGGGACTAACAACACCGCAGATTTTGAGTATTGTGGAGGCGGATAATGGTGATATACTCGCCGCTTCTGATGGAGATGGCATATATGTCATCAGAGATGGGAAAATCATTGACAATATCGGAGTTGACGATGGACTCTTAACATTGGTGGTGTTAAGGATTATCAGGTGTGATGTGGGTTACCTTTATATTACCAGTAATGCAATTTATTATGATGATACCAAGACAGTAAAGAAACTTAATAATTTTCCTTATAGTAATAATTATGATATTAATATTACGGATAATGGCGAGGCATGGATTAATTCAAGTGCAGGAATTTATATAGTAAAACTGGATCAGTTGATTCAAAATGATAAATATAATTATACCTTGCTGAATCATTCCAGGGGATTTGATACAACACTGACTGCCAATGCATGGAATGCCTATGTGGGAGATGAACTGCTTTTGTGCTGTACGGATGGTATTCGGGAGATTTCAACCCGTACTTATAATTCTTTCGACACCGATTACAATATCAGAATTAATTCCATTGTCGGTAATGAAGAAAACATAGAGTTGAAAAACGGTGTCTATGTTATTCCGGAGACTACCAATAGAGTTGTCATTCAGGCATCGGTACTTAATTATACTTTATCAAATCCTCTGATACATGTGTATCTGGAAGGGGCTGATGATATAGGGGTGACAACTTATCAGAATGATTTGAGTCCTCTTACCTTTACCAATCTTCCCCATGGAAATTATGTCTTGCACATTCAGGTGCTTGATGAGTCCAATAACGAAGTGTTGAAGGAAGAAACCTTTGCCATCAGGAAAAGGGCTCAGATATTTGAACATATGTATTTTAAGGTATATCTGATAGCGATATGTGGAATTTTCGTAGCTTTTTTTACATGGATGATAGCCAGAATTGGCAATATGGCAATAATTAACGGACAGTATGAGCAGATACGGCAGGCAAAGGAAGAGGCAGAGTATGCCAACCAGTCAAAGTCAAGATTCTTAGCGAATATGTCTCATGAGATCAGAACACCTATCAATACCATTATGGGTATGGATGAGCTGATTCTCCGTGAGAATACAACGGATAGGGTTGAAAAATATGCTGAAGATATCAAACAGGCTTCGGCAACGCTTTTGTCAATCGTCAATGATATTCTGGAGATTTCAAAGATTGAGTCCGGTAAAATGCATATCATAGATCAGGAGTATGATACGAATGGACTGATTTCGTCTCTTGTAACGATGATACAGGTAAGATGCGATGAAAATCAACTTGATTTCGTTGTTGATATTGATCCGGCTCTTCCGTCGAAGCTTTTGGGGGATGAGAACAGGATTAAACAGGTTCTGTTGAACCTTCTTACGAACGCAGTAAAATATACGGAGCAGGGAAGTGTTTATTTTTCGGTCAGGGCAGATGATGTGGAGTCTGGAGAGGAAGAGGAATATATTCATATTTTATTCAGTGTCAGGGATACCGGGATTGGTATCCGGGCAGAGGATATGGAGAAGCTTTTTCAGCCCTTTGAACGATTGGAGGAGAAGAGGAACAGACATATTCAGGGAACAGGTCTTGGACTTAATATAGCAAAACAGTTCTTAGAGCTTATGGGAAGCGAGCTGAAGTGTGAAAGTGTGTATGGAGAAGGTTCGGAATTTTCTTTTGTGCTGGAACAAAAGATTGTAGAGCGAGAGCCGGTTGGCGAATTTACCAAAGTGGAGAGAAAGCCGGCAAAAGGAAAGAAAAAGAATTATGTACCACTTTTTGAGGCACCTTACGCAAGTGTACTGGTGGTGGATGACAACGCCATGAATCTGCAGGTGGCAAAGGGACTTTTAAGACCTACCGGAGTTAAAGTTGATTTGGCGGACAGTGGTGAAAAGTGTCTTAGTATGATTTATCAGAAAAAATATGATATTATTTTGTTAGACCATATGATGCCGGGAATGGATGGCGTGCAGACACTGAAAGAAATCAGGAAGCACGACAGCGAGATTCCGGTAATCGCGCTTACGGCAAATGCGGTAACGGGAGCAAAGGAATTTTATCTGGAGGCAGGCTTTAAGGATTACCTGTCAAAACCAATTGAGCCGCATGTATTAGAAGAAATGCTGTATTCCTATCTCCCGGGTGAATTGCTGATCAAGAAGAATCAGATAACGGATGAGCAGAGTGAAAATGTGGAAGTTCAGACGCAGACGGTCAATGGCAGTGATATAGATGAAACAGATTATGAGGAGGAAGAAGTGACAGAGGATGTCATTGATAAGCAGGTGGGTATAGAATATTCCGCAGGTGATGAGAACTTCTATAAAGAACTGTTGGGCGTATATCTTGAGCAGGCGGAGGACAAGAAGAAAGTCATGCAGCAGGCAATTGATACGAATGATATAGAGAATTATACCATTCAGGTACATTCACTTAAGAGTAATTCAAAAATGATAGGTGCAGTAAAGTTTGCTGATATGGCACTGGAGCTTGAAAAGGCAGGAAAGGCAAATGAAATCGATTATATAAAGCAACAGCATAAACCATTGATGAAAGAATATGACAAGGTACTTAAGGAGGTACATAAAATCTTAGAGCAGTAAAAATTTTTATTGTTGTTATCGGGAAACTGTGGTAGAATTTACATATAGTGATTTGGTGTGCCAGGAGGATAATTGTCAGGATTTATCAAGGGTTATCCGAAGGACGCATGTGACAATGAATGTAAAGAATAAAGGAGGAAGTATGCAATTAAGTGAACTGATTAAGGAAGCAAGAGAGAATAACTGTTCCGACCTGCATATCACAGCAGGAACGGCTGTTGCAGTGAGGAGATATGGTGTATTACATATGCTTGACGAGGTTCCGACACTTGAGGAATCAGAGCGTATGATTTTTTCCATGTTAACTGAGGAAGAGATTAAAAAGGTCAAAAAGGGTATGGATCTGGATGTGGCCTATGCGGATGAGAATGGTGCCAGAGTCAGAGGTAATATTTATCATCAGAGAAATAATGTTGCGGCAAGTATCAGACTTGTGGAACCGAATATTCCATCTTTTGAGGATTTGGGACTTCCATCAGTTGTTCGTGATCTCGCCTCTAAGAAGGACGGACTTGTTTTGATAACGGGACCGACAGGAAGCGGTAAGTCGACAACGCTTGCGTCTATGATCAATTACATCAATGAGACACAGGCAAAGCATGTTATGACGATTGAAGATCCTATTGAGTATGTATACAGGTATGGTAAATGTATGATTCACCAGCGTCAGGTAGGAAAGGATGTTCCTGATTTTGCAACTGCGCTGCGATCATGTCTCCGTGAAGATCCGGATATCATCATGGTTGGTGAGATGCGTGATTTTGAGACGATTAATGCTGCCATAACTGCGGCAGAGACAGGACATCTTGTGTTATCGACCCTTCATACAAAGAGTGCTGCACAGACGGTAGAGAGAATCATCAGTGCGTGTCCTATTGAGGCGCAGCCTACCGTACTTACACAGTTATCTTCTGTCTTATTGGGTGTTGTGACTCAGGAGCTGGTGCCATTGATTAGTGGTGAAGGAAGAGTGGCGGCAACAGAGGTAATGCTTAACAATACTGCTGTCAGCAATCTGATCAAAGAGCGAAAGATTAATCAGATTCAGACAGTATTACAGTCTAACTTACAGTTTGGAATGCATACGATGAATCATTCACTTTCCCAGTTGATCAGATCAATGAGAATATCAAGAGAGGAAGCAAGGTTACATACCTATGCACCTGCAGATCTTGATAAAAATTATTAGTAACATTAGTAACCGGCTTTCGGCACGGATTTAAAATAATATATTGACATTTTTATGATTTATCAATAAAATATGATTGACTGTGAAGATGCGTAAGTAGTATACAGAAAACATTTCAAGAGAATCATGTCATTGGCTGAAAGCATGATAATAAGCTCTGTATATGAATTTCAACATTGGAGTCTTCCATGAGAATGGATGTAGTTGCTGCATTAAAGCATGTAAGAGCGCAGATATGATAGTCATATCTGAATGTGGGTGGTACCGCGGGTAGATGATTCGTCCCATGACAGCGTTAGCTGTCATGGGATTTTTTAGTCTATAAGAAATTATGTACTTTTTTAAGCAGAATAGTAACTGAAAGATTAGTAGAAAAAGGAGAGAAAGTAATGGAAGATTTACATGAATTAAGTGAGAAGGTTTCCGCCATTAAGCAGGAAATCAAATCGGAACTTGAAAAATTGGAAAGCTCTAAAGGAGTTTATGATTACAAGAAAAGTATCCTTGACAACAAGACGGGAAAAATCGGCTCATTGATGAAGCAGATGGGAAAAGTACCGAAAGAATTGAAGGCTGATTATGGCAAAAAAGTCAATGAATTAAAAGTATGGGCTCAGAATCATTTTGATGAGCTTGATGCAAAATTCAAGGAGCAGGAGTTAAGACAGCGCTATGAGCGAGAAAAGATTGATGTGACAATGCCTGCCAAAAAGCATATTCATGGTAATTTACATCCTGTCACGCAGGTGACGAACCAGTTGATTGATATTTTTGCTTCCATGGGATTTGAAATCTATGAGGGTTCAGAAATCGAGACGGACTATTATAATTTTACCGCACTCAATACACCACAGGATCACCCGGCAAGAGATATGCAGGATACATTTTACCTTTCGCCGGAATTTTTACTTCGCACACAGACGTCAGCAGGACAGATTCATGTTATGGAGGAGAAGAAACCGCCTATCAAGATTATATCACCGGGTAAGGTATTCCGCTCTGATGATGATGCCACGCATTCACCGATGTTTACACAGATGGAGGGGCTGGTGGTTGATAGAGGAATTACACTGGGAGATTTAAAGGGAATGCTAGACGAGATTGTAAGGAAGATATTTGGAGAGGGAACCACGACAAGATTGCGCCCATCGTATTTTCCGTTTACAGAGCCGTCAGTGGAGGTCGATGTCAGTTGTTTCCAGTGTGGAGGCTGTGGATGCAATCTCTGTAAGGGGACAGGCTGGATTGAGGTATTGGGAGCAGGTGTCGTCAATAACAAAGTATTAGAGGGCTGTGGTATTGACACGGAACAATACAGTGGTTTTGCCTTTGGCGTGGGATTGGAACGTATTGCGATGCTGAAATACGGTTTTAATAATATCAAATTATTGTTTGAATCAGACTTAAGAGTCCTTAACCAGATTGATGACTGATGATTGATAGAGAATTGAACGGAATTTTAAGAGAAGGAAAGGAAGGTTGAAACAGATGTTAGTACCTTTGAGTTGGTTAAAAGAATATGTAGAGATAGATTGTACACCACAGGAATTGCAGGACAAGTTATTCTCATGTGGCTTTGAAGTTGAAGAGCTTACGGAGGTGGGAAAGGACATCAGTAAGGTTGTAGTAGGTCTTGTGGAGGAATGTGAGCCGATTCCTGATACACACTTAAGTCTCTGCAAGGTTAATGCAGGAGAGCACGGAACCTTTCAGATATGCTGTGGAGCGGATAATGTGCATGCAGGGGGAAAGTATCCTCTTGCGCTGATTGGCGCTACTGTGTATGCAACAGCAAAGGACCATAAAACAATTGAAGGTGTCATGGAAATCAGACAAGGGAAGCTGCGCGGCTATGATTCTTTTGGTATGTTATGCTCCGGAACCGAGCTTGGTCTTAATGATAATCTGTATCCGCAAGCAGGTTATAATGGTCTTTTGGTATTGCCACAGGAGGCAGAGCCGGGGGCAGATGTAAAACCGATGCTGGGACTGGATGACTGGATTTTTGATATTGCAATTACTGCCAACAGACCGGATTGTCAGAGTATCTTCGGTATTGCGCGGGAAGTGGCGGCTGTTCTTGCAAAGGAATTAAAAGAGCCGGCACTTGATTTTACTGAGACAGAAGTGAAAAAAGAAGGATTTTCAGTTAATGTCAGTGCAGGTGATATATGTCCGAGATATATTGCACATTATGTGTATGATGTAAAGATAGGTGAGTCCCCTGACTGGATGAAGAGACGTCTGGCACTTGTGGGAATAGATGCCATCTCCAATGTAGTAGATATCACGAACTATATCTTGAAAGAGTTGGGGCAGCCGATGCATGCGTTTGATGACTCATACCTGAAGGGAAATGAGATTAACGTGCGCAGGGCAGGAGACGGAGAGAAGATTGTCACACTAGATGGCAAGGAATTTGAACTTAATGAGGAGAATCTGGTGATATGCGATAAGGAAAAGCCGGTGGCTTTGGCAGGTATCATGGGTGGTCTTAATTCGGAGATACTTGATACGACGACAGAGGTAATGTTCGAATCGGCAAAATTTGCCCGTGACAATATCCGCAAGAGCTCCAGAGCACTTGGCCAGTCCTCTGATTCCAGTGCGAGATTTGCAAAGGGTGTCAATGAGTATACCACAGTGATGGCAATGAAGAGAGCCCTCCATCTAATTGAGGAGCTTGATTGCGGAAAGGTTTCCTCTACTCATATTGATGTCAATGCGGGTAATTCCATTGAACCACAGGAGATGACGGTCAGTGTCAGTAAGGTTAACGCAGTGTTGGGAATCACTGTTCCTGATGAGGAGATTGTAAGCATCCTCAAAAATCTGGACTTTGCACCGGAATTAAATGGGGATGAACTGAAATTAAAGATTCCTGCTTACAGGGAGGATATGGAATCTTATCCGGATGTGGCAGAAGAAGTAATCCGTATGTATGGTTATGAGCATGTTGTTCCTACCTTTATGCCGACAGCAGAGGTGACACTGGGAGGCAGAAATTTAAAACAGAAGACAGAATTGCAGATTAAGAAGGCACTGTGCAGTGCAGGCGCTTATGAGGGTATTCACTATTCCTTTACTTCACCGGCAGATTTTGAATTGTTACGACTCAAGCCGGATGCGAAAGAACGTAAGGCAATCAGGATTATGAATCCGATTAATGAAGATTTGTCTGTCATGAGAACAACCCTTGTGGCACAAATGTTACATGCTATTTCACGCAACCAGAAGAGAGGAACTTTGGAAGGAAGAATTTTTGAGCTTGGCAAGATTTTTATTCCGGAGGAATTACCTATTAGAAACTATCCTGAGGAGAGGGAGACAATTTGTATTGGTGTGTTTGGAGAAAATGAAGATTTCTTTACATTAAAGGGGCTTACCCAGACAGTGGCTGATACACTCTCCATTGAGTTTACTTATGAGGCAGACCATAAGCCGTTCCTTCATCCTTACCAGACAGCCACAATTCTTTGTGACGGAGAGGCGGTAGGCTATCTCGGCAAGCTGGCTTATGAGATTCAGGATGAGCTTGACATGAGGGTTCCGGCCTATGTGGCTGAAATTAATCTGAAGGCACTTACCAAATATTATGGAAAGTCACCAGTGTATCAGCCATTGCCGAAATTTGCAGTGGAGAACAGAGACCTGGCGTTGGTAATGGACAAAGAAATTACCTGTGCTCAGGTGGAGAGAGTGATATTCGAGACCTGTGATTATATTACCAGTGTCAAATTGTTTGATGTCTATGAGGGAGTACAGCTGCCTCCGAAGAAAAAGAGTATGGCATTTACGGTAGTATTCACACCGAAGGACGAAGAATTTAAGGCAGAAATGATAGATGGATTTGTGAGTGATATCCTTAAAAATCTTGGTGAAAAGTATGGCGTTGTGCTTCGTGCATAGTATATTTTGCGAATGGCGCGTCTGGACTGTTACTAGTATATTGCATGGGAATGGAGAAAAGTATGATAAAAATTGAAGAATACAGAGGACATATAAGAAACTGGCGGGCTTTGTGCGGGGAACTTGCATTAGATGATGCGCTGCCAAGAGAAGAAAGGGAAAAGCAGATTATTTGGTCAGCATATCAAAAATGGGGAAAGGACATGGCAAATCATATGCATGGTATGTTTGCCTTTGCCCTGTATGATGACAGTGAGGACAAGGTGTTCTGTCTGCGGGACCAGTTTGGAACAAAGCCGTTTTATTATTATCTGACGCAGGATAACCGGCTTTTGTATGGAACAACTATTCAAAGGATTATGGAGCAGGAGGGTTTTATAAAGGAACTGAATCCGAAGATGCTGCAGTTGTATTTAAGTCTTACCTATGTGGCCGGAGAAGACACCTTTTTTAAAGGAGTGAAAAAGCTTATGCCGGGATGCTGTCTCGAATGGCAAAATGGCGTGCTGCACATTGAAAGATACTGGGAGCCGGAGTTTCATCCGGATAACAGTAAGACACTGGAAGACTGGGCTGACGAAATCCATACTACTTTAAAAAATATTTTTCCGGAGGTTAAGGAAGAGGGGGAAGTGGCAGAATCCTTTCTGTCCGGCGGTGTGGATTCCTCCTATGTGCTTGCTATGTCAGATGCACAGATGACAGATTCCTGTGGCTATGATGATGAGAGATTCGATGAGTCAGGACTGGCAAAACAGACAGCAGATATTCTCGGACGGAAAAATGCAAGATGTAGAATTACACCGGAGCAATTCTTTGCAGAGGTACCATATGTGATGAAGCACATGGAGCAGCCTCTGGGTGATGCATCGGCTATAGTTTTTTCAATTGCGTGTAAGGAGACAGCAAAGCACACGAAACTGTGCTATTCCGGCGAGGGTTCGGATGAATTTTTTGGCGGATATAATATGTATCGCAATGCAAAACGGTATGGCGACAATCTGAAGAACTTTTATGTGGGAAATACCAATATCATGAAGGAAGAGGAGAAGAAGGAAATTCTGCAGGAATATGATGAAACCGTTCTTCCGATTCATCTGGTAAAGGAAATATATGAAAAGACAGAGGGCTTGGATCCATTGACAAAAATGTCGGATGTGGATATACAGATATGGCTTGAGGGAGATATTTACCTCAATGTGGATAAAATGAGCAAGGCGGCAGGTTTGGAGATCAGAATGCCGCTGACAGATACAAGAATGTTTGACATTGCTTCCAGAATGCCGTCTGAGTATAAGGTAAATGAAGAACAGAATAAGGTTGCTTTCAGAACGGCAGCAGCAAAGGTACTTCCGGAGAAAATTGCATTCAGAAAGAAACTGGGATTCATTGTGCCAATCCGTATCTGGATGGCAGATGAAAGATACAATCAGGATGTACGTGAAAAGTTTAACAGTGATACTGCTGCAAAATTTTTCAGGCTTGATAAGATTAACGCTATATGGAATGATTATGTCGGCGGCAATTCGGACAATTGGAGAAAAGTTTGGACGATATATACCTTCTTAGTATGGTATGAAGAATATTTTAAATAAGAAAGGAAGTAAAAAGATGATTTCAGAAAAAATGAAAAGCTTTGTGGAGGGCAGTTCTGTCATCAGAGCAATGTTTGAAGAGGGAAAGAAGTTAGCCAATGAATATGGCGCTGATAAGGTCTATGATTTCAGTCTTGGCAATCCGAATGTTCCGGCACCGGTTGAAGTGAATCAGGCGATTAAAGACATTGTCGATTCTGAGGATAGTGTATTAATTCATGGATATATGAGTAATTCGGGATATGAAGAGGTAAGAAAAGCGATTGCCGAAAATATTAATAAAAGATTTGAGACGAATTTTGATGAGACCAATATCGTAATGACAGTAGGGGCAGCAGGGGGTCTGAATGTTATTCTTAAATCCATTCTTAATCCGGGAGATGAGGTAATTGTCTTTGCACCATATTTTGGGGAATATCGTTCTTATGTGGGCAATTACGATGGCGAGATTGTGGTGGTGCCGGCAGATTTAAGAGACTTTCAGTTGAATCTGGCAGAATTTGAAAAGCTGATTACTGTTAAGACAAAAGCAGTCATCATTAATAATCCCAATAATCCGTCGGGAACCGTCTATTCTGAACAAACGATACTTGAACTTTCAAAGATTCTTAACCAAAAACAGGAGGAATTGGGAACGGATATCTATCTGATATCGGATGAGCCTTACAGAGAGCTTGTATATGATGGTGTGGAGGTGGTGTACCTGCCAAAGTATTATGATAATACCATCGTAGGATATTCGTACAGTAAGTCACTTTCCTTGCCGGGAGAGCGTATCGGATACCTTGTGATTCCGGATGAGGCGACGGACAGCGAACAATTGAAGGCGGCGGCTAATGTTGCTACCAGAATACTGGGCTTTGTCAATGCGCCGTCACTGATGCAGAGGGTCATTGCAAAGTGTCTTGAGGTAGAGGTTGATGTCACGCCATATAATAGAAACAGAGAGCTTTTATATAACAGCCTTGTAGAGTACGGTTACGAATGTGTAAAGCCACAGGGAGCTTTCTATATGTTTGTCAAAACACCTGTTGGAGAAAATATCTTTGTTCAGGCAGCAAAGAAGTATCATATACTGGTGGTTCCGGGAAGCTCATTTGCTTGTCCGGGATATGTAAGAATTGCGTATTGTGTTTCTTATGACACGATAAAAAATTCACTGCCCGGTTTTCAGGAATTGGCAAAGCAGTTTGGACTGATGATAGAATAAGGAGATTATTATGAGTCAGGCATGGAAAAAGAATATACGAAAAGTGGTTCCCTATGTTCCGGGGGAACAGCCAAAGCGTAAGGTTATCAAACTGAATACTAATGAAAATCCATATCCTCCGTCAGAAAAGGTAACACTTTCATTGGAACAATTTAATTCGGATTGTCTGAAACTGTATCCTGATCCGGATTGTCTGAGCTTAAGACAGGTATTGGCAGAGTATTATGGATTTTCAACGGAAAATATTTTTGTGGGTGTTGGCTCGGATGATGTACTATCCGTGGCATTTATGACATTTTTTAATTCGGATAAGCCGATATTATTTCCGGATATTACCTATTCATTTTATAGTGTGTGGGCAGATTTATACAGGATTCCTTATCGAAAAATTCCGGTAGATAATGACTTTAGAATAAAGAAAGAGGACTATTACTGTGACAACGGCGGAATTGTTTTTGCCAATCCAAATGCCCCTACGGCGATATGTGAGTCTGTGGATTTTGTGGAGGATATCGTAAAGAAAAATCCGGGGGCAGTGGTCATTGTAGATGAAGCATATATTGATTTTGGCGGTACATCGGCACTGGGGTTAGTCAATAGGTATGACAATCTGCTGGTGGTACAGACATTTTCAAAGTCACGGTCTATGGCGGGCATGAGGATAGGCTACGCCATAGGAAATGCTGAGCTGATTAAGGCAATGAATGATGTTAAGTTTTCCATTAATTCTTATACGCTGAATCAGAGCTCGCTATATGCGGGGGGAGAAGCAGTGAAGGATGATGAATATTTTAGGAGCACAGTAAAGAAGATTGTGGACACCAGAGAGCGTGTCAGAAAAAGTCTGGAGAAACTGGGATTTTGCTGCACGGAATCATGCACCAACTTTTTATTTGCGACACATGCCACAAAACCTGCCGGAGAAATATTTGAGGCATTAAAAGAAAAGGACATCTTTGTCAGATATTTTAATCTTCCAAGAATAGACAATTATCTGAGAATCACAATCGGAACTGACGGGGAAATGGATATGCTGATAGAAGCATTGAAGACTATTGTATAAGAGAGGCAGCGGTTCATGTGTCATTTATGACAAAAACGGCTAAAGTATTAAGAAGAGGCAGCCTGTATAGGGCCGCCTCTTTTGTCACCGTGCTATTTATCTAAACTGATTGATATTCTCGTCATAAGAGTAATTAATGGCTCGAAGCTTTCCAACCAAATCATTAATGTCTACATTATTAGATGCGCAAAAGTCAGAAAGATAAGAATAGTTGTCACGCAGCTGCGTATTGACATAGCTTAGTAGAATAGCAGGATCTTTCGGTAAATTATTAATCTCCATATGGTTCCTCATTTCTGCGCAATAATAGAATCGCAATATTTAGTACATAGTATACCCTATTTATTAAAATTTAGTCAATTGATTTGTGAAAAATAAAATAAAAATACTTGTATCATGATGATTTTCAAGTTATACTTAGCGTGCAGTACCGTATCTGCGAAGAGCAGGACACCTGTGAATGGTAATGAAGCAAAGGTTCTGTACACATGAAATGAAAAAATACAGGAAAGGAACGAAGAAAAGGTGAGAGAATATAAAGTAATTGGAATTATAGGTGCGATGGATGAGGAGGTCAGTAAGCTAAAGGAATGTCTTACAGAGGTCAGCATTCATACCGCGGCGGGAATGGATTTTTATAAGGGAAAATTATCAGGAAGAGAGGTTGTTATTGTGCGTTCGGGTATCGGCAAGGTAAATGCGGCAATCTGCGCCCAGATATTAGTAGACAGATATCAGGTTTCCGTGATTATCAATACCGGAATTGCAGGTTCCCTCAACGCAGACATTAACATTGGAGATATTGTATTGTCAGAAGATGCACTGCAGCATGATATGGATGCAGTTTCTTTTGGATATGATTTAGCTGTCATTCCAAGGATGGAGACATCTGTGTTTAAGGGAGATGAGAACCTGATAAAACTGGCAAAGACAGTGTGTGAGGAACAACTGAGTGACATTCATGTATTTACAGGTCGTGTGGTTAGTGGTGACCAGTTTATTTCTGATAAGAAAAAGAAGGAGTGGCTTATCAGTAATTTTCAGGCTGACTGTACAGAGATGGAAGGCGCTGCCATAGCACATGCGGCATATCTTAATCAAGTTCCCTTTTTAATCATCCGGGCAATTTCAGACAAGGCAGATGACAGTGCCCACATGGATTACCCTGCTTTTGAAGCAATGGCAATCAAAAATTCGGTGATATTGTTAAAAAATATGATAGAAAAGATGTAAGTATTTATTATACGCAATTTTAATCAGCTGTGGATTGCAGCAATTCTTCAATCGTGACAAATTCAAAGCCTTCTGCCTGCAGTTTGTCAATGACAATAAATGCCGCATCCACAGAAGTTTCAAAAATGTCATGAAGTAAAATGATATCGCCGTCTTTTGCCCGGGAGACGATATGATTTGCCACAGAGGTAGTATTTAAGACACTCCAGTCACGGGGATCAATGGTCCAAAGTACCGGTGTAAGAGTTGTCTCGGAAGTTAATTCCTTGGGAAGGGAACCATAGGGAGGACGGATATATTTTACACGGACTCCCGTGGCATTCTCAATGACATCGTTTGTTTTGCGAATTTCTTCTATCGCTGTCTGTTCAGGGATACAGGTTAACTGAACATGTGAGTAGGTGTGATTGCCAATGAGGTGCCCCTCTGTGCTCATTCTTTTCAATATTTCACTGTGATGGCAGGCGTTTTCCCCTATGACAAAAAACGTGGCATGCACATTTCTTTCTTTTAACCCGTCTAAAAGTTTTATGGTATAGGCAGGGTGCGGCCCATCGTCAAAGGTGAGGGCTATGCGCTTTTTTTGTGTCGGGACAGTGTCGTTGCCGGTTTTGGAAAAATTATCTGTCCCAGTGTATTTTTCCGGTTTTTGATGAATTTCATTTTTAAAGACGCTGACAATGGCAGCACGATTTTTCAGCATAACACTTTCAAAGATAAACATTAATAAAAGCATTGTAAAAAGCGCATAAATTTTTTTGGGTGTTTTTACAGGATTACACATACTGTCTTTCATATTATTTTTCATACTATTCTTCATATTATTCTTTATACTATTTCTCATATTAATCTCCATTCCGAGCACTTTGTGCGAGGACGCGCACGGGAAATTCGCGAAGGCGATTTCTCGTGACGCATCCGGGCTATTTGGACTCGGCACAAATAGCCGTGTGAAAAATCATATATCAATATGATTTTTCACACTATTCTCCATTTCGCATCCCTTTGGCTGACCGTTCTCCGCAAATGTCCGTCTTTTTTTGCAGCGGATTTTTATGAACATAATAAAATATATGCGCAAATCAGAAAGTAATGAATATAAAAGAGTAATTTGTTAATACTAATAAAAAGCCAAAGAGGGTAAAGTTCATAAGGGTAAGCGGGCGATGGAAAATAATGCAAAAAAAAATATTCATGTTAATATAGAAAGAAATAATAGAGAAAATCATAATATAGAAAAAATTTATTTAATAATTTTAAAAAAATATAGCATTATCACGGTGGCAGCAGTGGGATATGGAATGGGGATTGCAGTCTTTCTGGACAGCAATAATCTGGTTCCGGGAGGCATCAGCGGTTTGTCAATTATTGTAAGCCGATTGACAGAAATCCGAACCGGCTCTGTCTTTTTTCTGTTAAATATTCCGATTTTAGCGCTGGGAATGTGGAAATTTGGGTTAAAGTTTATATTTGATTCGCTATATGCCATATCTGTCTCAAGTGTTACTGTTAATCTGTCAAGGAGTCTGCCGGTCATCACGGAGGACATTTTAATAGCAGCGTTGGCGGGTGGCGCTGCAGTTTCTGTCTGTATCGGACTGATTTTCAGACAGGGAGCCACTACAGGAGGGATGGATATCATTGTGCTTCTCCTCAAACAAAGATATAAGCATTTAAAGACAGGAACAATCTTTTTGATGGCAGATAGTTTTATTGTCATGTTGTCGGCATTTGTATTTGAAAATGTTGATTATGCTTTCTATTCTGCCATAACTGTTGTTACATCCTCGATGGTGCTGGATATGGTATTATATGGAAGAGATGAAGCAAGACTGATGTATATTATTCTCCGTGAGGAGCATTATGAAAAATTGATTGCTGAAAGATTGCTAAATGAGCTTGAAGTGGGCGTAACTTATCTAAAAGGATATGGAGGCTATCAAAATACCGATAAAAAGGTGATATTGTGTGCGGTTCACAAAAATCAGCTTCCAAAAGCAAAAGAGATTGTCAGAGATACGGATGACAATGCGTTTCTTATTGTGACCTCTGCCAATGAAATCATGGGTGAGGGGTATAAGAGTCATTATTCATCATTTTCCGGTTGACAAAGCTTCGGATTATTGATATCCTTTTAGTGAAACAAAGGCGTTTTTCCAAGGGGGAAGAGCGCCTTTTAGCATGAGCTTTGAAAGCTTACCGTAGCCCATGGCGACAGGTATTTTTATAATAGCAGGAGGATGCAATATGAAGTATACAAAACAGGAAATTCTTGAAATGATTGACGAGGAGGATGTTGAATTTATCAGAATGCAGTTTACCGATATATCCGGCAGTATGAAAAATGTGGCAATTACTTCCAGTCAGCTAAAAAAGGCACTGGATAATCAATGTATGTTTGATGGCTCTGCCATTGATGGCTTCACTAGAATTGAAGAATCAGATATGTATTTATACCCGGATTTGTCAACCTTTACGATATTTCCGTGGCGGCCGCAGCAGGGGAAGGTGGCAAGATTTATCTGTGACATTTACAGACCGGACGGAACCCCCTTTGAGGGAGATCCAAGGTATGTGCTGAAAAAAGTGGTAAAGGAGGCAGAGGCATTAGGATATACTTTTCATGTGGGACCGGAGTGTGAGTTTTTTTTGTTTCACACAGATGACTATGGCAATCCGACTACCGTTACACATGAAAAGGGAGGGTATTTTGATTTAGGACCTATTGACATGGGCGAGAACGCAAGACGTGACATGGTTCTCAATCTGGAGTCTATGGGATTTGAGATACTTGCTTCACATCATGAGGCGGCACCGGCACAGCAGGAGATTGATTTTAAGTATGATGATGCTCTTGCCACGGCAGATAATATCATGACCTTTAAACTGACGATTAAATCTATTGCCAAGAGACACGGACTTCATGCAACATTTATGCCTAAACCAAAATCAGGAATTAATGGTTCGGGCATGCATATCAATATGTCATTACAAAAGGAGGGGAGAAACGTTTTTTGGGATGAGAAGGATAAGAATGGTCTCAGCAAAGAGGCATATAGCTTTATGGCGGGAATTATGAAGCATATCAAGGGAATGACCATCATTACGAATCCGCTTGTGAATTCCTATAAGCGGCTGGTTCCGGGATATGATGCGCCTGTCTACATTGCATGGTCTGCTTCCAGCAAGAGTCCTCTGATAAGGATTCCGTCACCGCGAGGCGAAAGTACGAAGATAGAACTGCGTTGTCCGGATCCGGCAGCCAATCCTTATCTTGTGCTTGCGTTGTGTCTGGCGGCCGGTCTTGATGGAATTAAGAATCAGCTCACACCGCCTCCGAGTGTAGACAGAAATATATTTGAAATGACAAATGAGGAAAGAAAAGCAGCAGGCATTGAAAATCTTCCGGAAAACCTTTGTGATGCCATAGAGAAATTTGAGGAGGATGAGTTTTTGAAGAATGTTTTAGGAGAACATATAGCAAAAAATTTTATTAATGCGAAAAAACGTGAATGGCAGGATTACCGTACACAGGTGACAAATTGGGAGTTGGAGCAGTATCTTAATAAATATTAAACTTACAATTTGTATACCGGAGGTGATAGCATTTGATTGACATAATAGTAGTGTTTCCAAAACAGGAGGATGCAAATGCCATAAAAAACCTATTAATGAGAAATGGATATAATGTAGCTTCTGTGTGCACTTCCGGTGCGCAGGTTATGTCTGTGATAGATGAGATGGATTATGGAATCGTTGTATGCGGATATAAATTTAATGATATGTTGTACTCGGAATTATACGAGTATCTGCCGGATACTTTTCAGATGCTTCTCATTGCATCAAGAGCCAAAATGGAGGTCGGTATCAGTGACGGCGTAGTGAGTGTAGAAATGCCACTGAAGGCTTATGACCTTCTGGATACCTTGGAAATGATGTCACAGGCTTTGCAGCGTATTAAGAAAAAGGGAAGAAACAAGCCGAAGGAAAGAAATGTCGCACAAAAAGCCATTATCGATGAGGCGAAGCAGCTTTTGATGAAGAATAGGAACATGACGGAGGAGGAGGCGCATCGCTATATTCAGAAAAACAGTATGGACAGTGGTACGAATATGGTGGAGACTGCAAGAATGGTGTTACAGATTATGCATTAGGAAAAATGAGAGACAATGATAAAACAGAAAGGAGGATTCAGTATACCATGGCGGAAGAACCGTACAGAATATACGGCATCGCATAGGTAAAGCTGCATACATAGGAATGTTTAAAATTAATGATAATTATTTAAAACTACAGGGAAGCTATTTGTTTTCTACAATTGGAAAAAAGGTTAAAGCATATAGGGAGGCAAATCCGGATAAAGACGTTATCAGTCTCGGTATCGGTGACGTGACACTGCCGTTAGCACCTGAGGTGATAAAGTCACTTCATGCTGCTGTGGATGAAATGGGAGAGGCAGATACTTTCCGGGGATATGCTCCGGATTTGGGATATGAATTTTTAAGGCAGGCAATAGCAGAAAATGATTATAAAGCAAGAGGGGCAGATATCGCCATTGACGAAATATTTATCAGTGATGGTGCGAAAAGTGATTCAGGAAATATCGGTGACATTTTTTCAGTTGACAACAGGATTGCGGTATGTGATCCGGTTTATCCTGTATATGTTGATACCAATGTTATGGCCGGAAGAGCAGGAATTTATATGGAAAATGAGCAACGCTTCAGCAATGTGATTTATATGCCTTGTACGGCAGAGAATGATTTTGTGCCACAGCTTCCGGATGAGAGACCGGATATTATCTATCTGTGTTTTCCGAATAATCCTACCGGGTCTGCCATCGGCAGGGAAGAATTGCAAAAATGGGTTGACTATGCGCTTAATGTGGGAGCAGTTATCATCTACGATGCCGCCTATGAAGCATATATTACTAATGCAGCAATACCGCACACGATTTATGAATGCGAGGGAGCGAAAAAATGTGCGATAGAGATAAGAAGCTTTTCCAAGAATGCGGGCTTTACAGGAACCAGACTAGGCTTTACCGTAGTTCCTAAAGAATTGAAATGCGGGGAAGTTATGCTTAACAGTCTTTGGGCAAGAAGACATGGAACAAAATTTAATGGGGCACCGTACATTATCCAAAGGGCCGGAATGGCTGTTTACAGTGACGAGGGTAAGAAGCAGGTAAGAGAGCAGGTGGCATACTATATGAAAAATGCCTCGCTTATAAGGGAACGTCTTATCGCTGCGGGCTATACGGTCTATGGTGGTATCAATGCACCTTACATATGGCTAAAGACACCGGAAAATTCTACATCATGGGAGTTTTTCAATCTGTTGTTAGAAAAGGCAAATGTAGTGGGAACACCGGGTTCGGGATTTGGACCGAGTGGAGAAGGATATTTCAGACTGACAGCATTTGGCAGTTACGAGAATACGGTTGCGGCACTTGATAAAATTGCACAGATTTAACTAAAATATAATGGATAAAAAATGGAATATGTGGTAAAATCTTATCAGATGCAATCATTTTATGAACTGTTACAGAATTGTTACTGTTGGGAACAGGGATGATGAATGATTGGAAAATATAAGATTTTGGAGATGAGATAGCATGGATAATGCACAACTTAATCAGCAACTCAAGGTTCTGCGCTCAAAGTGTGATGATGTTACACATGAAAAGAAGCTGCTTACGACAGATTTTGACGGATTGAAGGATTTTGTTATCAAGGTGGGAATTACCAGTGCTTTGTGCCTTGTGCTCAGAATTACCCTTCTTCAGATATTTCTTGACAGTAAAAGTGCCTCTGTGAAAGCGTTGGGAAGATTCTTGGCACCTTTTGATTACGCTGTTTTCATTGTAGCCTTTATTCTGTTTTCAATAAGGGGGTTTGACCTTTTTATTAATGCCGATACAAAGTATTCTAAGATAGTTGCAAAAAAGCTTGATAAGGCAACTGTATCTGATAAAATGAATGAGCTTAACAGTGAAATTATGCGATTGCAGCTGGAAATCAATAAGACAGAAACCACCCTCTATGAGCAGGGAGGGAAACCGGATGTTATCAGGGATAACACGTTGGATACCATTACAATACAGGATAACTTTTTTTCACAGAACGACATGGAGCAGAACGGCATCTTTATGGAGGAAGGAGAGAATCTGTTTGCGAAGCAAAACCAAAAGAACAGTATTGATGATATATTAAATGGTCTGGATGACTTTTCAGTGGATGATGAGGACGAGTTTGAGAACAGTAGTGACCTGTGGGAAAAGGATGCCATGAAACATTACAAATGAGAACAGGTAAAGATTGCCAAAATGCCGAAATTTCCACATTTACAAGGCTTTGAATGTCTTTTTTTAGAAAAATTTAAAAATTTGAGTTGACAAATTATCGAATAGGTTTTATACTTCATATATCTTAATTAATGCATATAAGGAGGAAGAAGAAAAAATGATTAAGAAATTTTTAGCAGTTTCAGCTTCAGCAATTATGATGCTTGCTATGTCAGTTAGCGCTTTTGCAGCAGGTACAATCAGTGCTGATGAACAGAAGATTCTTGATGAGTTAAAGGCAAAGAATGTTCCGACTGAGTATGTTGCACAGGCAGAGAAGTATCTTACTACTGACGGTGTTGATGTAACAGCAGCACAGGCAACAGAGATTATTGCAGATATTGATAGTGCAGCAGCAGAGGTTGAGAAGGCAGGTATTAAGACTATTGCTGATTTAAAGAAGAACAGCACAGTACTTAATTCTGTAGCAAGCAAGGCTGAGGCAGCAGCTAAGGTTGTTAATGTTACATTAACAGTTAATACAACAACTGGTGCTGTTAAGGCTGTAGATGCTTCAGGAAAGGTTATCTTTGAGAAGACACCTTCTACATCTACAACTACTAGTGGTACTTCTACAGCATCTACTGGTACATTAAAGAGAACAGGCGCAGATTCAATGTCAACAGTTGCAGTAGTTTCTGTATTAGGTTTAGCAGTAGCTACATTAGCAGTTGCTACAAAGAAGAATGCAGAGGCATAAGAAAAGGTTTGCTAGAAAATTGAATAGGGTAATGGCATATATCTATGTGCCATTACTTTTTTCTTTTTTAGCGTATGGTGTTACTTATCTTATGGCATCAGATGTTATCGATTTGGCGGTTAATCTTGTTTCTATTATATCAGCAGATAATGCGCCTGATTTCAGTACGGAATATAATTCTTTATTTGTGAAAGATTCTGTTGAGATAATTGAGGAAGAAGATGGAGTAGAAACGGTCAAGCGTTCTGATGTAGTGATGGCAGGATACGGAGAACTGTATGCATATGTAAGATGTACAAGAATTGCACTGGATGCACCAATCTATATGGGTGATGACTATGATATATTGGGCAGAGGTGTAGGTCAGAGCTTTTCTTCCTTCCAACCGGGCTTTAACAGAGTGATTGTATTGTGTGCCCATAATAATACCTACTTTAATGCATTTAAGAATATTGAATTGGGAGATACCGTGGATATAGAGACGAGCTATGGAACCTATCATTACGAAGTGAAGGAGACAAAAGTCATTAATGAGACGGATACAGGTGCCATTGATTATAGTATTGATCATGAACAATTGGTTATGTATACCTGTTATCCGTTTGATATGTTGTCTCATACACCATATCGGTTTATTGTATATGCAGATTTGGTTTCAGGTCCGGTGTTTGTTGATTAGCCGGGTATTTTGTGAATAGAATGATGAATTACGTAATTAGTGGCAGTATTGCAAGTAACGCTTGTGATATGCAGGAGGTGTAATGAATGAAAAAGTCAGAAGGTAGTGCAGTTCTCTGCATGTTTGCGAGTCTGTTACTGTCGATTTTTGTGTCTGTGCTTGCTATCATGCTTTCTGTCAAGCTTGGTTTCGCATCGAACAACTCCCTCATGAATGCTTTGGATGAAGTCGGGTATTATGATATGGTATATGACGATTTTATGACTAAGTGTGAGTCGATTATTATACCGGATGGATTATCCAAAGAGGTTTTTGATGGTGTATTTTCTGTAGAACAGATGCGAAGTGACGGTAATGCGTATTTGGACGCACAGCTAAACAGCACAGTGTTTAATTCCAAGTTTGATGTGTATGAGCAGAAGTTTTCAGCGAATATAAAAGATTATGCACAAAAGCATCAACTTAAAGTGGATGGAGATATGGATGCAATCATTGCGGATATTTCTGATGATATCATGGATTATTATCTGGAAATGATAAGGATTCCTTATGCATCGACAATCGGTTCGATTTTCAGAATGATATCCGGCTATTTTATCTATGTATTTGTTGCAATGATTATATTTACCGTGATAACGATATGGATTATCTATAAGCAGAATCCGTACAAGAAGAACAGGATTTTCAGATATTTGGCCTATGGTACAATGTCAGGCGCCATCTCGACACTTATACCGCCGTTGTATTGTATTATTACAAGGTTCTATACAAAACTTCAGATATATCCGGAGTATATGTACAAGTTCATTGTCAGATATATAGAAAATGGTATCAGTATTATGATGGTAGTAGGTGTCATTTTATTGATTACGGCATTGACCTGCATTGCGCTGAGCAGTTATCTGAAGTACAAATATGTACATACAAAGCATCATCATCACCACCATTATCACAGTGATGAAGAGGCAGCGGAAGCATAGTAAAGAAGTGACAATTTATTGTAAAGGGATTGACAATTAAATTGATTTATTGTAATATATGCGTGAACAAAGGTGTTCTGATTCAATTGAATCAGAGCGCCTTTTTTTGTTGTGAAAGTGTGTGAGTTATTGTATGTGAAAGGAATGGTAGTATGGAAAAAAAGAGTGTTTATCGCGATTTTACGCTGGATAAGATTAGTGAAGATATGACAGGGGAGGAGGTCTGTGTGGCAGGCTGGGTAGAAAATATCAGAGACCACGGTGGTGTATCTTTTCTTGACTTAAGAGATATGTATGGTGTGATACAGGTTGTGCTTAGGGATACAACCCTTTTAGAGGGCATAGTGAAGGAGGAATGTATCAGCGTCCGAGGATTGGTGGAGAAGCGTGATGAGGAAACCTACAATCCGAAAATAGCGTCAGGAACGATTGAGGTGGAGGCACATGAGATTGATATACTGGGTAGGGTTTACAGAACACTTCCTTTTGAAATACAGAGTTCTAAGGAGATAAGAGAGGATTTAAGACTGAAATACAGGTATCTGGATTTGAGAAACAGGAAAGTAAAGAATAATATTATTTTTCGTTCTAACGTGATATCTTTTTTGAGAAAAGTGATGGAGGAGATGGGATTTATAGAAATACAGACGCCAATCCTCTGCGCTTCATCACCGGAGGGAGCCAGAGATTATATCGTTCCTTCCAGAAGATATAAAGGCAGTTTTTATGCACTTCCGCAGGCACCACAGCAATATAAGCAGTTGCTGATGGCGTCAGGCTTTGACAGATATTTTCAGATAGCACCATGTTTTCGGGATGAGGATGCCAGAGCTGACAGGTCACCGGGAGAATTTTATCAGCTGGATTTGGAGATGAGCTTTGCCACACAGGAGGATGTGTTTGAAGTAGGAGAGAAGGTTCTCACAGCAGTTTTTGAAAAATTTGCACCGAGTGGCTATACAGTGACAAAAGCACCTTTTCCGGTAATCAGTTATCAACAGGCAATGCTGGAATTTGGAACAGATAAGCCGGATTTAAGAAATCCGTTGCGAATAATAGATGTGACAGAGTTTTTTCAAAGATGTACATTTAAGCCATTTCATGGTAAAACAGTAAGGGCAATTAAAGTACATGCAGAAATGTCAAAAGGATTTCATGAAAGGCTGCTCTCATTTGCCACCTCCATGGGAATGGCGGGACTGGGTTATCTTGAAGTGATGGAAGATATGTCGTACAAAGGACCGATTGATAAATTTATTCCTGAGGACATGAAAAATGAATTGAGAGACTATGCACAGCTTAAAACAGGTGATACAATATTCTTTATAGCTGATAAGGAGAGCAGGGCAAATTATTATGCAGGAAATATACGAAATGAGTTAGGGGAAAAACTTCATCTTACGAATCAAATGTCTTATGATTTTTGTTATGTCAATGATTTTCCGATGTTTGAATATGATGAGGAGGAAAAGAAGATTGGATTTACGCATAATCCTTTTTCAATGCCGCAGGGGGGGCTTGAGGCGCTTAACACAAAGAATCCGCTTGACATACTTGCCTATCAGTATGATATTGTATGTAATGGTGTGGAATTATCCTCAGGAGCAGTAAGAAACCATGATATGAAGATAATGGAAAGGGCGTTTGAAATTGCGGGATATGCAAAGGAGGAGCTTGAACAGAAGTTCGGTGCGCTTTATCAGGCATTTCAATACGGTGCGCCGCCACATGCGGGGATGGCGCCGGGAATCGACAGAATTCTCATGCTTTTGCGGAATGAGGAAAATATTAGAGAAGTCATTGCTTTTCCGATGAATGCAAATGCACAGGATCTGATGTGCGGCGCACCGGGAAGAGTGACAGAGCAGCAGCTCAGAGAGGTACATATCAAAGTTAGGACGTAGGTATCGACACGGCATAAACCGAATTGTTACGGCACAGGTATGACGAGGATACAAGGTCATGACCTTAAGGTATATCACTGTGTATGCTCAGAAAAGTGTGAATAGCAGCAATAGAGAGATAGAAAGGAAGGCAGGTTATGGCAAAGGTAATATCGGATGAGACGATTGAATATGTCGGAATCCTTGCAAAGCTTGAACTGCAAGAGGAGGAGAAGGAGCAGGCAAAAAAAGATATGGCAGTGATGCTTGATTATATTGATAAGATGAAAGAACTGGATACGGAGGGAATAGAACCTATGAGTCACATCTTTTCTGTGAATAATGTTTTCAGGGAGGATATTGTGACGAATGGCGATGACAGAGAAAATATCCTTGCCAATGCACCTTTGAAGAAAAATGGTATGTTTAATGTACCCAAGACATTTGAGTGACGAAGAGCAGGAGGTGATTTTTCAAAATGGATATCTTGGATTTTACAGCCGTGGGGCTGGCAGATGAGATAAAAAAAGGAGAAGTGTCGGCACAGGAGGCTGTTGAGGCGGTTTTTTCGCGGATAGACAACTGTGAAGATGAACTGAACTGTTATATTTCTTTTGACAGGATGGAGGCAGTGAAGAGGGCGCAACAGGTGCAGAAAGCGATAGAGGCGGGAGAGATACATTCGTCACTTGCCGGTGTTCCTGTTGCTATCAAAGATAATATCTGCACGAAGGGAATGAAAACTACATGTGCATCGAAAATATTGCAGAATTTTGTTCCTACGTATTCAGCACATGCGGTAAAGTGTCTGGAGGAAGCGGGGGCTGTTATTATCGGAAAAACCAATATGGATGAATTTGCCATGGGTTCTACCACGGAGACATCCTTTACCGGTCCGACAAAAAATCCGTGGAATACGGCGTGTGTGCCGGGAGGCTCCTCCGGTGGTTCGGCAGCGGCAGTGGCAGCAGGGGAGTGTTATTATGCACTTGGTTCTGATACAGGCGGCTCTATCAGGCAGCCGGCCGGCTATTGCGGCATCGTTGGAATGAAGCCGACCTATTCGACTGTGTCCAGGTATGGTCTGATTGCGTACGGTTCCTCCCTTGACCAGATAGGTCCGCTTTGCAAGGATGTGACAGATTGTGCTAACATTTTAGAGGTAATTACTTCATATGATGAAAAAGATTCAACATCTGCCAGACGGAAGGATGCATCATTCACAGAGGCACTTGTGGATGATGTAAAAGGAATGCGGATAGGAATACCAAAAGAGTATTTTGGAAAAGGACTGGAGCCGGAGATAAGTGCAGCTGTATTAAAGGCTGCTGCACTTTTAGAAGAAAAGGGAGCTATCATAGAGGAATTTAATCTGACATTGACAGATTATGCCATACCGGCCTACTATACCATTGCGTCAGCAGAAGCGAGCTCTAATCTAGAGAGATTCGATGGTATCAAGTATGGATATAGGACAGAGGTGTATGAAGGTCTCCACAATATGTATAAGAAAACACGCTCGGAGGGATTCGGCGGGGAGGTAAAGCGAAGAATCATGTTAGGCTCCTTTGTGCTGAGTTCAGGCTATTATGATGCATATTATCTGAAAGCACTGCGAGTGAAGGCATTGATTAAACAGGAATTTGATAAGGCATTTTCAAAATATGATGTGATATTAGGTCCTGTAGCGCCGCAGACAGCACCAAAGCTGGGTGAAAGCCTTACAGAGCCTTTGAAAATGTATTTAGGTGATATCTATACGATATCAGCCAATCTTACCGGAATACCGGGAATCAGTGTTCCTTGCGGAATTGACAGTAAAGGTCTGCCGATTGGCTTACAGCTTTTGGGAGATTGCTTTAGAGAAAAGAATATTATTAGAACCGCTTATGCGTATGAGCAGGCAAGGGGAAAGTTTGCCGGTCCTGATGTAAGCGGCTGTGAACACAGCTTATATGAGGTTGAATAGACAGGGAGGCACAGTATGGCAAAAGAATATGATACAGTAATCGGACTAGAAGTTCATGTGGAATTGGATACAAAAACAAAAATTTTTTGTGGCTGTTCCACCGCATTTGGTGCAGAACCGAATACACATACCTGTCCTGTCTGCACAGGAATGCCGGGAAGTCTTCCGGTGCTCAATAAACAGGTGGTGGAGTATGCGATTTCCGTTGGATTGGCAACGAATTGCCGGATTACAGGATTTAGTAAATTTGACAGAAAGAACTATTTTTATCCGGATAATCCGCAGAATTACCAGATATCTCAGTTGTATCTTCCTATCTGTACCAATGGTTTTGTAGAAATCACAGGTGAAGATGGCAATAACAAAAAAATCGGCATTCATGAAATTCACATGGAGGAGGATGCAGGGAAGCTTATCCATGATGAATGGGAGGATTGCTCCTATGTGGATTACAACCGCTCCGGAGTGCCGTTGATAGAAATTGTATCGGAGCCGGATATGCGTTCTGCTGACGAGGTAATTGCGTATCTGACAAAGCTTAGAATGATTATTCAATATCTGGGGGCTTCGGATTGTAAGCTGAATGAGGGTTCAATGCGAGCTGATGTCAATTTATCCGTAAGGGAAGCAGGGAGTGAGACTTTCGGAACCAGAACGGAGATGAAGAACCTTAATTCTTTTAAGGCGATTAGAAGAGCCATTGAAAATGAGAGAGAAAGACAGATTGATATCATTGAAGCAGGTGAAAAGGTAATACAAGAGACAAGAAGGTGGGATGATAACAAAGAGTATTCCTACCCTATGCGCTCTAAAGAGGACGCAAAGGATTACAGATATTTTCCGGAACCGGATCTGCCTCCGGTTGTGGTTAGTGAGCAGTGGATTGAGGAAATCAGAAGCAGGCAGCCGGAGTTTCGTGATGAAAAAATGGCAAGATATATTCGTGAATTTGACATACCGGAGTATGATGCAGATATTATTACCTCTTCCAAAAAGATGGCAGATATATTTGAGGCAACTGTCGGGGAAGGAGCGAATCCTAAAAAGGTCAGCAATTATCTGATGGGAGAGACCATGAGACTGCTAAAAATCCTTGAGAAGGAGCCGGAGGATATACATTTTTCGCCTGAGAATCTGGCACGTCTGATAAAACTGACAGATGACCAGGTGATTAACAGCAGCGTGGCAAAAGAGGTATTCGAAAAGATGTTTGAGGAGGATGTTAATCCGGAGGAATACGTGGAGATTCATGGACTGAAGCAGAATAATGATGTGGAGGGTCTGAAGGAAATTATCAAGCAGGTTATTACAGAGAATCCTAAGTCTGTGGAGGATTATCACAGTGGAAAGGAGAAAGCTCTGGGATTCCTGGTAGGTCAGACCATGAAGGCGACAAGGGGAAAGGCAAATCCTGAAATGATTCACCTGCTGTTAAAAGAGTTATTGTAATGTGTCAGTCAGTGAATGACACATTACAATGCTTAGCAGAAACCACTCCTGAGTCGAATGCCCGGTTACGGATGTAACAATAGAGTTTCAGCAATGATTGCTGAAATGGGGACAAGAGGTGCAGGGAGAGGTTGGCTGCGAAAAGTAACTGTTGGCACAATCATGATAAGAAGCCGGGCTTGACAGATATCCCGGCTTCAGAAGTATAATAGAAGTTTATTCGTTCTTTGAGGATAATGTATCATCATACTCATCAAATATGTAATCAAGAATATCTGCTCTGCCGACAAATTCTGCACCGTAGTGTGTATAGGTCTTATCCTCCGAGAGAGAGCTTCTCAGAATCTGAACCACTGTATAAATCTGTGATTCATCATTGCCGAGGGTGATACATGCGTTGAAATAATAGCCTGTCGGAAGTACGGCAGTCGTGTCAAATCCGATTCCACCTTTTGAGACATCCGTCACTTCTATCGGGGCATCAATATGAGAAATAATAACATTATCCTGCTTGAAAAGATTTGAAATTTTCAACTTGAGACTGATTTCCATTCTTTTTGAACGTCGCTTTTCTGATACATCCATGTGTTATCCTCCTTGTTATGGAACAGTTGTGTAATTTAATTGTGGCAAACAAAAACAAGTAGTGCACTACAATTAACTATAGTATACAATGATTTTACAAATTATTCAACAATATAAAATTAGTTTGCTTTTATAAATGTGTTGTATTATAATTCATAGTGCATTGTTATTGTTATTTTCATCAGAATAGGAGAATTGATATGCCGGAATATAATGGTAGCTTTGAAAAAAACAGGAAATTTAACAATGTGGAGGATACACTTCATGAAGAATGTGGTGTATTTGGAATGTATGATTTTGAGGGTGGTGATGTGGCAGCCTCCATCTACTACGGATTGTTTGCATTACAGCACAGAGGTCAGGAAAGCTGCGGAATTGCTGTGAGTGACACGGAGGGACCAAAGGGAAGTGTTATGGTTCACAAAGACATGGGGCTTGTGAATGAGGTGTTTTCAAAGGAAAATCTGTCAAAACTGCATGGGAATATCGGAGTGGGACATGTGAGATATTCAACGGCAGGTGCCAGTACCAGAGAAAATGCGCAACCTCTTGTATTAAACTACGTCAAGGGAATTTTAGGTCTTGCCCATAATGGGAATCTGATTAATGCCGGTGAGTTGAGACATGAGTTGGAATATACCGGCGCGATTTTCCAGACGACCATTGATTCTGAGGTAATAGCCTACCTGATTGCCAGAGCAAGAATTAAGACAGCTACGGTTGAGGAGGCTGTAAAAATAACGATTTCCAAGATAAAAGGTGCCTATTCGCTGATAGTTATGAGTCCGAGAAAGCTCATCGGTGCGAGAGATCCTTTTGGATTTAAGCCATTATGCATAGGTAAGAGAGATAATGCCTATATTTTTGCGTCCGAGACATGCGCTTTGGATACCATTGGTGCGGAATTTGTAAGAGATGTGCTTCCGGGAGAGATAGTAACCATCACGGATGGAAAGGTGATATCGGATACATCTATGTGTATACCGAAGGAAAAAGAAGCGAGATGTATATTTGAGTATATTTATTTCGCGAGACCGGATAGCAGGATAGATGGCATTTCCGTATATCAGTCAAGGATTATGGCAGGAAGGTATCTTGCCATAGACACACCTGTTCCGGCAGATGTAGTGGTGGGTGTTCCTGAATCGGGAAATGTCGCAGCATTGGGATATTCCTTACAGTCGGGTATTCCTTACGGAACGGCATTCATTAAGAATGGATATGTGGGAAGAACCTTTATAAAACCGAAGCAGAGCAGCAGAGAATCGAGTGTCAGGATTAAGCTAAATGTGCTGAAGGAAGTAGTGAGGGGAAAAAGAGTCATCATGGTAGATGATTCTATTGTCAGGGGTACAACCAGTGACCGTATTGTCGGAATGTTAAAGGAGGCAGGTGCCACGGAGGTTCATGTAAGAATCAGTTCACCGCCGTTTATCAGTGAGTGTTTTTTTGGCACAGATGTGCCGTCGAAGGAGCAGCTGATTGCTTATGGAAGGTCGGTTGATGAAATCAGAAAACTGATAGGAGCAGATTCACTGGGATATTTAAAGCTTGAGAGACTACAGCAGATGGTGGACGGGCTTCCTATTTGTACAGGCTGTTTTATGGGAGAGTATCCATTAGAGCCTCCCGAGAGTGACATAAGGGGAGAACATGAATGATAACAACATGATAAAACATAGAAAGGAAAAGGTAATTACAGATATGTATGACAGATATCAGAGTCCGTTATCGGAAAGATACGCAAGTAAGGAGATGCAGTATATATTTTCGCCGGATATGAAATTCAAGACATGGAGAAAATTGTGGATTGCCCTGGCTGAGACAGAAAAGGAGTTAGGTCTTGATATTACAGAAGAACAGATAGCAGAGCTTAAGGAGCATGCAGAAGATATCAATTATGAGGTTGCAAAGGAGAGAGAAAAGCTTGTCAGACATGATGTAATGTCTCATGTCTATGCGTATGGTGTTCAATGTCCAAAGGCTAAAGGAATCATACATCTTGGTGCAACCTCCTGTTATGTAGGTGATAATACAGATATCATCATTATGACAGAGGCACTTAAGCTTGTGAGAAAGAAAATGATTAATGTGATTGCCGGACTGGCAGCGTTTGCGGATAAATACAAGGCACAGCCTACACTGGCTTTTACCCATTTTCAGCCGGCTCAGCCTACCACTGTGGGAAAGAGGGCAACGCTCTGGCTTAATGAACTGTTAGTCGATCTTGAGGATATAGAGTATGTGATTGGCAGTATGAAGCTTTTAGGCTCTAAGGGAACTACGGGAACACAGGCAAGTTTTCTTGAGCTGTTCGAGGGAGATCATGAAAAGATCAGAAAGATTGATCCGATGATAGCCCAAAAGATGGGCTTTGAAAAATGTCAGCCTGTTTCAGGACAGACTTATACAAGAAAGGTAGATACCAAGGTATTGAATGTGTTGGCGGGAATTGCAGCCAGTGCCCATAAGTTTTCAAATGATATAAGATTACTGCAGCATTTAAAGGAGGTAGAGGAGCCGTTTGAAAAGAATCAGATAGGTTCGTCTGCCATGGCTTATAAGAGAAATCCGATGAGAAGTGAAAGGATTGCTTCTTTGGCAAATTATGTTATGGTAGATGCGCTGAATCCTGCCATAACATCGGCAACACAGTGGTTTGAGAGAACGCTGGATGATTCTGCCAACAAGAGGATCAGTATACCGGAAGGCTTTTTAGCGGTAGACGGCATTCTTGATTTATATCTGAATATTGTGGATGGTCTGGTAGTATATCCGAAGGTAATTGAGAAAAGGCTGATGTCAGAACTGCCATTTATGGCAACGGAAAATATTATGATGGATGCTGTTAAAGCAGGCGGTGACAGGCAGGAGCTTCATGAAGAAATCAGAAAGTTGTCAATGGAGGCCGGTTACAAAGTGAAGTTTGAGGGTCTTGACAATAATCTTTTAGAACTGATTGCAAATGACGAGAAGTTTAAGCAGTATAATATTTCACTAGAGCACTTAAAAGAGGCAATGGAGCCTGCAAAGTATGTGGGACGCTCAAAAGAGCAGGTGGAGGAATTTTTAGAGGAAGTGGTCAATCCGATTCTTGAGAAGAATAAGGATATTCTTGGAATGACTGCGGAGATTAATGTATAATTACAGGCATATCAATATAAGACAGGCTGAAAGAAATATAGGAAAGAAAGGACAAGCGGCTGCCCATTCTTTCAGCAATTGACCGGGCAGTATTGCGGAGATTTCTGCGATATGCATAAGGACGAAAATGGGAGGATTTTTTGGAGTAGCATCTAAGAGTGATTGTGTATTTGATTTGTTTTTCGGTACAGATTATCACTCACATTTAGGAACCAGAAGAGCAGGGATGGTAGTATATGGAAAGGATGGTTTTGATCGGGCCATCCATAATATAGAGAATGCACCTTTCAGAACAAAATTTGAAAAGGAAGTCAATGATATGAAGGGCAACCTTGGAATAGGCTGTATCTCGGATTATGAGCCACAACCCCTGATTGTCAGGTCACATCATGGAACTTTTGCTATTACAACAGTAGGACGTATCAATAATGTAGATGAGATTGTAGACAATATATTTACGACGGGTAATACGCATTTTCTGGAGATGAGCGGAGGTGACATTAATGCGACAGAGCTTGTGGCTGCCATCATTAACCAGAAGGAGAATATCATTGAAGGAATCAAGTATGCACAGGAGTTAATCGAGGGTTCCATGACAATGCTTGTCATGACACCGAAAGGCATCTTTGCGGCACGTGACAGATTGGGACGTACACCGGTAATTATCGGGAAAAAAGAAGATGGATACTGCGTTACTTTTGAGTCGTTTGCTTACCTGAATCTCGGGTATCAGGATGAAAGAGAACTGGGACCGGGAGAAATTGTGATTATGACACCAGAGGAGGTAAGAACGGTATCGGTGGCAGGAAAGGATATGAAAATCTGTACATTCCTGTGGATTTATTATGGATATCCTTCTTCTTCTTATGAAGGTGTGAGTGTGGAGCAGATGCGCTACAAATGCGGTGCTATGCTTGCAAGGAGGGATAATGTAAAGCCGGACATTGTTGCCGGTGTACCGGATTCGGGAACAGCACATGCTGTGGGATATGCCAATGAATCAGGAATCCCGTTTTCCAGACCATTTATTAAATATACACCGACATGGCCGCGTTCGTTTATGCCGACAATCCAGAGTAAGAGAAATCTGATTGCAAAAATGAAATTGATTCCGGTGCATGACCTTATCAAAGGCAGAAGCTTGCTTCTGATTGATGATTCCATCGTCAGAGGCACACAACTTCGTGAAACCACTGAATTTCTATATCAAAGCGGGGCGAAGGAGGTTCACATCAGACCGGCATGTCCGCCATTGGTATACGGTTGTAAGTTTGTCAATTTTTCCAGGTCATCATCAGAGATGGATTTGATTACAAGGCGTGTGATAAAGGACATAGAAGGAGAGGCAGAGCCGGCAAAAGAGATACTCAACGAGTATACGAATCCGGAGTCAGAACGGTATGAACGAATGATAGAGCAAATCAGAAAGCAACTGAATTTCACATCACTAAGATACCACAGACTGGATGATATGATGGATTCCGTCGGAATCGATAAGAGTAAGCTGTGTACTTATTGCTGGGATGGAAGAGAATAAATGATATAATATACAATAATATAAGCCCCGTTGAGGGGCTTATATTATTGTATGGAAATTCATATGTTATTGATGATAGTGACCATAGATAGTGTGTCCGGAGGGATTGTTTTATGTAGTGATATATCTGGCACTATATCCAGGAAGTTTCAATCCTCCTTCAAAGCTTACGATATCACCTGTGATGAGATCAGTTCCCTTAGCGGCACCTGCATCAAAATGAGCGGTAAATTCATCGCCGGAGGCATTGATGGCAACAAAGACTCTCTCGCCATCACAATTTCGCTCAAACACACATTGATGATTGGTAAGTACCACGGAGAGGAAGCTGCCATGGCAGATTGCTTTGCTGTTCTTATGAGCTTTTGACAGCTTTGTAATCCATTCTGTCAGCTCATTTTCTATAGGCGCATCAAAGCAGGCTCTCAGTGCAGGATCTCCTTCCTTCTTATCCGCTTTTGCGCCCCATTCGCTTCCATAGTATACGCAAGGGATACCCGGCATACCAAAAGAAAGAGCATAAATCAAAGGAAGATGATTGGCGTTATTCAGACAGCTTGCAATTCTGGAGACATCATGGTTATCCACGAAAGAGAGAAGATGCTTTCCTTTATAGAGTGTCCAGTTCTCCGGTCCGAACTGGCGGTTCAGTGAATGAATAATCTCGAACATATTCATACTGTTGAAGCTGGAGAATAAGCCTTTATAACATTCATAATTCGTACAACTGTGAAGCATGTCATCATTAACAAAACGATTATAATCTCCGTGGAGTAATTCGCCGCAAAGCCAAAAATCTGTCTTGAGCCCTTCACAAAAACGTCGTAGTCTCTTCATAAAATCCCAGTCAAGACAATACGCCACATCCAGTCTTAAACCGTCAATATCAAATTCCTCTACCCAGAAGCGGACACTGTCAAAAAGATAGGTTATCACCTCTTCGTTTCTGAGATTCAGCTTGACAAGGTCATAATTCCCCTCCCAGCCTTCATACCACAATCCGTCATTGTAACAGCTGTTACCACCGAAATCAATTCTTTCAAACCAATCTCTATATCTTGAAATTTCCCTGTTTTGTAATACATCCTGAAAGGCAAAAAAACCACGACCGACATGGTTGAATACACCATCCAGTACAACCTTGATTCCGGCTTTGTGCAGATTCTGACATACATTCCGGAAATCTTCATTTGTACCGAGACGGCAGTCCAGTCTTCGATAATCTCTTGTGTTATATCCATGTGTATCGGATTCAAAGATTGGGGAAAAATAAATGGCATTAAAACCGAGTCCGCTTATATGAGAAATCCAGTCATTCACCTTTAGAATTCTGGAGGTAAGTACACCATCGTTTTCAAAGGGCGCCCCGCAGAAGCCTAACGGATAAATCTGATAAAATACACTTTCTTCAGCCCACATGTTTAAGTCCTCCTTAAAAAAATATGCAACTATTATACCACTAAATTGAATATCCGGGTACTTTTTTCTTCAAACTTTCAAGCGAATATGATATAATGTAACATATCGGAAGGAAA
>CACXFV010000027.1 GCA_902767015.1 uncultured Lachnospiraceae bacterium
ACAGATATTCTGAGACAGATATTCTATCTGTGGACATTGACTGCATTATTTGACCTGCGTAAATTCCTGATTTGTTTCAATCAGGAATTTACGCAGGCCTCTTTATTTTACAGAAGATAAAATGTGACTAGGAATGTTGATTCCGATACTGAATCGGAGTCATATCAAAGGTCTTTTTAAAGGTTCTGATAAAATGCTCAGCATTTGGATATCCTACTGCATAGGAGATATTCTCTACCGTCATATTACCATTCTTTAATAACGTCTTCGCTTTTTTCATTTTAATCTGTGTCACATGCTCTCCAAAAGTCTTGCCGGATTTATCCTTGATGTACTTGGAGATATAAGGTGTAGATAAGTGGAAATAAGCTGCCATATCATCAAGGGTAACTGTTTTAAAGTTTGCTTGAATATAATTAATCATGGAGATGAGTCTGTCATCGCCTGCATTTTTATCGTTTTGCACCTGAGGCAGTTTATTGACAGCGACCACCAGAGCATGGATAGACGCCGTGATAATATCCTCGTCAATACCGGCACCCCAGTAAGCCTTACCGTCACAGTGGATTCCTACGTAAGCCATCGCTTTGGAAGAAGAACCCTTTGATAAAGCATGCTCTTCGTAGCTGGAAAGCTCATAGCTGATGTTAAAATACTGTTTGATGGTGTTGCTGACGGCATCAAGACGTCCGTTGCCGTTGGCATCTACAATTGTTTTCTTGTCGCCGTTCGTAATCGTGGCTTCTGCCATAATGCCGTTTGTCTGGCTGAAATGGCATTCATTTATCTGGAAATTCGGTGTATAATCAATATAGTTTTCTTTAAAAATCTCATATACCCATTGTGGAGATAATTCCTTGTGCTCTTCGTCAGATACCTGTTTGACAGTGTAGCCTACCTCTTCGCGCATCTGATTAGGGATAGCGATAGAGAAATTCTGCTTGAGAATATAAGCGATACCGCCCTTGCCGGACTGACTGTTAATGCGGATGACATCTGCATCATAGGTTCTTCCCACATCCACCGGATCAATCGGAAGATAAGGAACAGTCCATTTTGCATCGCGGTTTGTCTCACGTAAGTTCATACCTTTTGCAATGGCATCCTGATGGGAGCCGGAAAAAGCAGTAAAGACTAAATCACCGGCATAAGGCTGTCTTTCATGCACATGCATCTGGGTTAAGCGTTCATACTTTTCCCGTATTTCAGGCATATTTGAAAAGTTCAGTTCAGGATCCGTGCCATAAGAAAATAAATTCATGGCAATCGTAATGATATCCACATTACCGGTTCTTTCACCGTTACCAAATAAGGTTCCCTCGATTCTGTCCGCACCGGCCAGTAGTCCCAACTCTGCGTCGCTGACACCACATCCTCTGTCGTTGTGAGGATGCAGACTTAACACCACATTATCTCTGTATTTCAGATTCTTGCTGATATATTCAATCTGTGTGGCAAATACATGCGGCATAGCAGTTTCCACTGTCGCAGGAATGTTGATGATGGATTTCCTGTCAGGGGTTGGCTGCCATACATCCAGAACGGCATTGCATACCTCCAGTGCGTATTCCACCTCTGTGCCATGGAAGCTTTCAGGGCTGTACTCAAAAGAAAAATTACCGTCTGTCTCATCAGCCAGTGTCTTTAATAATTTTGCACCGTCAACAGCCAGCTTTTTGATTTCTTCTTTATCTTTTTTAAACACCTGCTCACGCTGTGCTACAGAAGTAGAATTATAGAGATGAACTACAGCGCGCGGGGCTCCTTTGACTGCCTCAAAGGTTTTCTTGATGATGTGTTCTCTTGCCTGTGTCAGTACCTGTACGGTGACATCTTCCGGAATCATATTCCGCTCAATCAGGGTTCTCATAAAGATAAACTCTGTCTCAGAGGCAGCAGGAAAGCCGACCTCAATTTCCTTAAAGCCAATATCAACGAGCATTTTAAAAAACTCTAATTTTTCCTCAAGTCCCATCGGCTCAATTAATGCCTGGTTACCATCCCGAAGATCAACAGAGCACCAGATGGGAGCTTTTTCAATGTGGTCTTTTTTTACCCAGTCATATTCACAGATGGGTGGCATAAAATATTGTCTTATGTATTTGTCTGCATTTTTCATAGTACAATTACTCCTTTCGTTTGAAAAATCCGGCATAGCAATATTAAAATTTATCAATTTGAATGATTTTATTTTACCATGATTGAGTCTATATGAGAATGATTAAATTTAATCTATTTAATTGATTAAATTTAATATTAACGGTAAATAGCAACAATTTGATTTTTACAAGGTGTCTCAAAATCAATGGATTTGTGCAAAGACAGGTGCAAAGCCAACTGTAATAATGCCGGATAAAATAATAGAAAGACTGGCAAGGGCACCTTCAATTTCGCCAAGCTCCATCGCTTTTGCCGTGCCGATGGCATGGGAGGCTGTGCCAAGGGCAATTCCTTTTGCCACCGGTTCTTTAATGCGGAAGATATATAGAACAAATTCACCGATGACATTGCCAAAGACACCGGTAATAATAATGATGGCAGTGGTGATTGCCACATATCCGCCGAGTTCTTCCGATACTCCCATGCCGATAGCGGTTGTAATGGATTTTGGCAGAAGAGATACGTATTGTTTGTGGTTCATGTTAAAAATCAGCACCATTGCCAGTATGCAGGAAAGCGAGGTAAGGACTCCGGAGAGGATACCTGCCAAAATGGCAGCAACATTTTTCTTTAAAATTTCGAATTGTTCATATAACGGTATGGCAAGACACACCGTCGCAGGTGTGAGAAGATAACTGATATATTTGGCGCCATTATAATAGATTTCGTAGTCCATATCTGTGACAACCAGAACAATCACTGTGATGACAATAGAGACAAGTAACGGGTTAAGTATTCCCAATTTTAACTTTTTTTTCAACAGCACACCAAGCCCATAGGAAAGAAAACTTAGTGTTACACCAAAAAAAACAGAGTCTTCAAAAAAATGATTCATGGTATCCTCCAAAAGATTGAATTTAGTAATGCTTCACATCTCTTATAAAATCAGCAGTGTAAGAATAATTTACAAAGCGGTTACTGATGTCCGGAATGACCGGTAAGCCGAATCACCAATTGTGTGACCAGACCGGACACTGCCATCACAGCGATGGTGGAAATTACCATCACGGCAATATATTCTATCACGGATGGTTTGATAATGCCCCATACGTTCAGTACACCTGCAGCAGCAGGAATGAACATGACCGGCATGATTTCAATCAGAAATTTCCCCGTTTCTTTGACAGAAGACAGAGGAAGGATTTTTAATTCAAGGCATAAAAATAAAATAATGATGCCATAGATACTTGCCGGAATGGGAAGAGGAATGGCATAGTTGGCTATCTCACCTAAAAAAGAGATGAAAAGAATGATGCCAAATTGTCTTAGGTATTTCATGATTTTTCTCCTTTCAGCCGGGTTTGTCTGCGACTGTTTTATGATATGAAGTGAACAATAAAGATGTTATCACTAATCATTGAGAATGGCAAGCAGGAATCTTGGCGAAACGGAATTCCCGGTTGCATATGTGACTACTGTGAATCATAAGGATAATTGATGCTGGATTTTTACCAAAATAGTGATATAATTCTAAGAATAGCAATAAGATATTATCAGATGAAAGAATTTTTGCGAAAATGAGCTGGAGGAAGTAGGATGGGCATTTTTGAACTTTTTATTCTGGCAATCGGTTTATCCATGGATGCCTTTGCAGTGTCGGTCTGTAAAGGATTGTCTATCGGAAAAATAAGATTTAAGCATATGTGTATCGCCGGAGTCTGGTTTGGGGGATTTCAGGCATTAATGCCGGTGATGGGGTACTTTGTGGGGGGATTACTTGCGGAATATGTTACCAGATATGCGCACTGGATTGCCTTTGTCCTGCTGTTCATTATTGGAATCGGCATGATTAAAGAATCCTTTGGGACAGAACAGGATTTGGATGCTCTGATGAATTTTAAGACAATGTTGCTTTTGGCCATTGCCACCAGCATAGATGCTTTAGCGGTGGGAGTTACTTTTGCATTTTTGGAGGTAATGATAGTGCCGGCAGTGTTGTTTATTGGAAGCGTGACATTTGTCTGTTCGGCAGCAGGTGTGAAAATCGGAAGTCTGTTTGGAATGAAATACCAGTTAAAGGCACAGATTGCCGGAGGTATAATATTGATATTAATCGGTTTAAAAATTTTATTAGAAGGAATCTTGTGATTTTTTGTGTAAAATTACTGAAAAAAAAACAAATAAACTTATATTTTCTACTTGCATTTTATGGTGCAGGTGTGGTATTTAATTATTGTGTAAAAAAAACATGGCTTAAAAAATTAAGGCTTGACATAATTTACTAAAATGTTATACTGTAGTCGTTAATAAAAAGGAGGACAATATGACTTACGAACAATTAGTAGAAAAAGTAAAGGGAACTTATGAGAGTGCAGATGCTAAGAAGATAAACGAGCATGTTGCCATTCAGTTTAACATCGAAGGTGAGGCAGAAGGTGCTTTTTATCTTGAGATAGCAGACAGCAAGATTAAGGTAGAGCCATATGAGTATTATGACAGAGATGTAGTAGTTATTACTACAGCAGCAGTTCTTACAGATATTGCAGATGGTAAGTTGACTGTTGAGCAGGCAAGCAATGCAGGTAACCTTAGAACAGAGGGAAATACAGGTAAGGCATTTTTATTAGATCAGGTAACGGTTAAGGCTAAAAAGGCAGTAGCTAAGAAGACAACAGCTAAGAAGGATGAGCCAAAGGTTGAGACAAAGGCAGCAGCTAAGAAGGCAACTAAGGCAACAGAGAAGAAGGCAGAAGCTAAGACAACAAAGGCAGCTGCTAAGAAGGCAACAAAGTAAGATAGCATATTTTTTAAAATGAACATAGAAAGAATCAGACGCATTTTGGTTTGATTCTTTTTTTGGTTATAGAAATGAAAGGAACATACTAACGATGGAAATATATATAGTGAGACATGGCAAGACTGTATGGAACGCGGCAGGTCTTTTGCAGGGAAGTGTAGATATAGAACTGAATGAAGCAGGACGTGAGCTTGCGGGAAGAACGGGAGAAAACCTTGAAAGCATTTCCTTTGATAAGATTTACAGTTCGCCACTGATTCGTGCCTATGAGACAGCCTGTCTGATAAGAGGTCATAGAAATATTCCGATTATTAGGGACGAGAGATTGAAAGAACTCTGTTTTGGCGTAAACGAGGGAAAAAATTTTAAAGAACTGCTAGCAGATGAAACGAACAACTTTCACTATTTTTTTGACAGACCTGAGTTGTATCAGGCACCGGAGGGAGGCGAAGATTTTGAAACAATCAGTAAGAGGGCGGCGAAATTCATGCAAGAGGTTATTGAGCCGCAGGCAGATAAGCTTTCAAGAATTATGATTGTGGGACATGGAGCGCTTAACAAGGCATTGATGCGTCACGTGAGAAAAAATGAGCTACAAGATTACTGGGCAGGAGGTTTACAGAAAAACTGTAGTGTCAGTATTATTGAATATGAAGGGGGACAATATCAAATTCTGGAGGAGGGAAAGCTGTTTTATCATATTCAGTAACATTTAACAGTAGAAAAGGCAACACAGAAATGAGGAAGACGATGACAGAACTTGAAAAGTATTATAATAAATTTAATGAAGATAAAAGGTTGCAAAGAAGGCATGGCAATGTGGAATATGTTACTTCTATGAAGTATATACATGATTATTTGGACACAGAGAAAAAATCAAAAATATTGGATATTGGTGCGGGTACTGGGGGGTATTGTGTGGCGCTTGCCAATGAGGGATATGATTGCACAGCGATAGAATTGGTAAAGTATAATCTTGGTATTTTGAAGTCAAAAAAGAGTACGGTGAAGGCATATCAGGGAAATGCACTGAAGCTTAAGAGATTTGATGATGAAAGTTTTGATATTGTACTTTTATTTGGACCTATGTATCATTTATGCCGCAGGGAGGATAAGGTGCAGGCGTTAAAGGAGGCAGTGAGAGTAACCAAAAGAGGGGGCGTTATTTTTGTGGCATACGTGATGAATGAATACAGTATTTTGACATATGGTTTTAAGGAGAACAATATCTTAAAGGCAATTGCTGACCATAAGGTATCTAAGGAGTTTCGGGTAATGCCGGCTGAGGAGGATTTGTATGATTATGTGAGACTTGAGGATATTAATTCTTATAATGAGTCTGTAGAGGGAATTGAGAGAATTAAAATCATCTCGGCAGATGGACCGGCGGATTATATGAGAACTATTCTCAATAAAATGGACGAGGAGACATACCGGAAGTTTATTGAATATCATCTTGCAACCTGTGAGAGACCGGAATTATTAGGAGCGGGAGCGCATACGGTGGATATTCTTAGAAAGCAGCCATAAAGGCACGAGACACCATGAAAAGGTTTTGGATTATTCCTGTTCAATGGATGTAGAATTCTCTGAATTGACAAAAAAAATCATTTCTATACGTTTTGCTAAGAGGGATAGAGGTGTTATCAGTCAAAGTAATCATGGTGTTTGTCACTTTTCTGATATAGCTGCAGTTCGCAATAAAGGATTTGTGAGGCTGAACAAATTGATATGATTTATCAAGAATGGTTTTCGAAATATCGGATAATTTTATATTGATGAGATAAGTGTCTCTGTTTACAAAATGGATTTCAGATTTTCTTCCGGCAGATGCAATATAAAGAATCTTTTTCGGAGGCAGTTGATAGACGGCAGTTTTGCTGTTGAGAATCATATACTTTTCATCATCATAGAAGAAGCTCAGAGCGGTATTGAATTTTTGGTCAAATAAATTGTTATCGACAGGTTTTTGAAGATAGGTAAAGGGATGAATGTCGATGATTGCTGAAGAGGGGGTATCAAAGCAGGTCATGAAAAAAATAACGGCATTGTGGTGAGAGGGGATATGCCGTAGTGCAAATCCTGTATCAATTCCATTCATAACCGGCATATCAATATCGAGAAAGATAAAATTATATACAGAATGATTCTGTTCTATATCATGAATCAGCTCATATCCATTGGAAAAATCTTCAATGGAATGAATGATATTGTTATATTTGTTTTTAAAAAAGAGTCGGATACTTTCACAGAAGAAAGTATCATCATCACAGATGGCTATATTAAGCATGATAATCTCCATTTCTACTTGCATTATTCTTGAAAACATTGTTTCTGCTATCATTTTCGTCTGCTTAGTTTCATCAGCATTTTTTCTTGGGTGTTATTCCCGGTGTATTATTTCTATAGCATTATTGATACTGTGTATTATTTCTTCACATATTATTCCTTCATGTAGTATTCTTACAGCGTTATTTCTGCTGTATTTTTTATTAACATCATTTCTATCTATATCGTTATTTAATATTTTTACATTAATAGAGAAGTTTGTCAATCAATAATAGAAAGGGTGGATTGGCAATACAGGTTGTTTTTAATGTAAAATATGCAGGAAATGGCTAAGAAAAGGACAAAGAGATATGATTATAAATGAATACAGGGCAAAAACCCTAATATGATGATTCTATTGTAAAACTCGTTTTTCTAAAATAGTAACAGTTCGGCTAACTGCTATTCGAAAAATATCTTCCGGTTCGTGTAAGCCGTTGTCACACAGCGGAATTGTGCGTAAGATGGTGTCCGGCGCTTACACATGAAGATTGAGAATACGTGGAAGTATGGGAATGGTGACGATAAAGGAATTGTAATATTTGAGGAAATGAATCATGAATAATGAAAATATAAAGCTTGTTCAAAAATACTTTAGTGATGATGTTTTGTGCAAAAAAGATATCGGTGTGAAGATTAAAGATTTTAGATGTGGGAATATGTTTATTAACAGAGATACCTTATCCAGAAAAATGAACTATTCATTCTGCACCATTGCCAATGTGGAGACGGGAAAACATTATCCCAAACTCGACATGGTGTCGAAGCTTGTTAATATCAGTGGAAAACCATTATATTTTGTTCTCAGACAAAATTGTAGTATCAGGGCGGATTATTTTGATTTTAATAAATTTGAGAAGTGCACGGATGATCAGAAGGTAAAGATACTGATGCGTTTGCTCTGTGAAAAGTGTAACAGAATATGGCTTTATGATGAAGCAGTGATTGACGATTTGTGCAATACCAAAGCGGGCAATAATATAGATAATCTGGGCTATCTGGTCATGTTTGAAAGGGAACGGAGAGGAATCAGCAGAGATACGCTGGGAAAGTGGATGGGGGTAAAGGGCAAAAAAATCCGGGACATAGAAAAAGGGAATGCCTCCATTCCCTTTAAAAAGATATATTTTATTAGTTGTCTGTTTAATGCACCGGTGGATTTTTTTATTATGGAGAGTCTAAAATCAAAGAGATATGTGATTAATTATCTGATTACGGAGGTTTTTGACAGGGCCGACGAGAAAAGCAATGAATTTTACAGGCGGTACATTGACACTTTTAAGTACAAGTATGAAGAAAATATATAAAAAAATATTTTGATAAAATGAAAATAATCTGATAGAATAGTCAAGTCGAGCGGCATACGCGTAAGTCCAGATTCTTGGATTTACGCGTATTTTTGTTATTTCGGAACGAAAAGGAATGAAGAAGAGAGGTATTAAAAATGGTTGACAGTACAGAGATGTCAAAGGACATAACGGAAACGATGATGCAGGAAGCGGTTGCATCGAATGGTCACGTTAAGGAAAATAAGATGGGGACAAACCGCATTGCAACATTAATGCTCTCCATGGGTATTCCGATGATATTATCAATGATTTTGCAGGCTTGCTATAATATTGTGGATAGCATGTTTGTTGGTCAGATGGAGGATGGTGAGAGGGCACTCACGGAGCTGACAGTTGCGTTTCTGGTGCAGATGTTGATAGTGGTCTTTTCCATTGGAACCGGCGTAGGAATCAATGCATTATTGTCAAGAAGCCTCGGACAGCATAATGTGGAAAAAACTGCAAAAGTGGCAGGGAACGGAATGTTCCTAGGCGGGGTTATTTATCTTATTTTTGTATTATTTGGTATATTTGGTGTGGATATTTATTTGAAATCCCAGACGGGCAATCATGTAGTGCTGGGATATGCAAGGACATATCTGAGAATATGCTGCATCATTTCCTTTGGCATTGTATGGTTCAGTATTTTTGAAAAGCTTCTGCAGGCAACAGGAAAGGCTATTTCGGATGCCCTAAGCTCGGTATTGCAGGCGCAGCTTATGCCACCGTAATAGGTCAGATTGTTTCCTTTGTGCTGGCAGCCGTATTTCATTTTACCCTTAACCGGGAGGTGAAAAACGGGGTAAAATATATAAAACCGGACATGAAAATCATCAGAGAAATATATGCCATTGGTCTTCCGGCTATCATAATGCAGGCCTTGATGTCTTTGATGACTTATGGAGTTAATATTATTTTTAACGGTGTTTCGGAGAGTGCTGTCACAGCATATGGTATTTTTTATAAAATACAGCAGTTTCTCTTTTTTGCAGCCTTTGGTCTCAGAGATGCCATAACACCGATTGTTTCTTATAATTATGGAAAGGGAGAAAGAGCACGTGTCAAAGAGGGAATGAAATATGGAATGATATATACATTGATTATCATGGTAGCAGGAACATTGGGACTGCAGATTTTTGCGAAGCCTCTTGCAGAGATGTTTGGTCTGAAGGGTGAGACAGTAGCACTGTGTGTCAGGGCAATCAGGATTATATCCATAGGATTTATAGGAGCCGGAATCAATATTGCACTGCAGGGAGTGTTTCAGGCGCTGGAGTGTGGTATGTCTTCCCTTGTGATTTCCCTGTTACGGTTATTGGTGATTGTGCTGCCGCTTGCATGGCTTTTATCAAAAACAGCGAATCCTTTATTTGCCATCTGGTTCGCTTTTCCGGTGGCAGAGATGGTAGCAGCTGTTACGGCAGTGGTTCTGATACTGACTGTGGCGGGAAAAGTGATTTCGAAACTTCCGGAATGAGAAGCAGGTGAAAAATACACTTGCATTTTAGGATAAGCTAGTGTATAATTGTCGCAAATATAGTAATGCGATGATAGGAATCAGTAGTACAGTTAAAGCTTTACAGAGAGTGTCCGGCAGGTGTGAGGATATAAGCGGATTGTATGAATACATCCTTAAGCAGCCTCCTGAACAGTGTTCGTTAAGACAGGTCAGTAGGGACGGTCGGGAACGCCCGATACAGCGTCAGAGTGTGACAGCACTCAGTGAGGAGAAGTATCGTGAGATATTCTCGATTCAGAGGTGGTACCGCATAATATATGCCCTCTGCAGATTTTATCTGCAGAGGCTTTTTTAATCTTAAGAGTACGATAGTGTATTCTGACGGACAGTGCATGTACACAGAAGCTGAATACAGGTGCTTAGTCTTATGGAAAGAAAGGAAATACAGAGCAATGGAAATTTATGAAGAATTAGTAGCAAGAGGATTAATTGCACAGGTTACGGACGAGGAGGAGATTAAGAAGCTTATTAATGAAGGAAAGGCGACTTTCTATATCGGCTTTGATCCCACAGCAGATTCATTACACGTAGGTCATTTTATGGCATTATGCCTTATGAAACGGCTTCAGATGGCGGGCAATAAGCCGGTAGTGCTGCTGGGAGGCGGAACAGGTTATATTGGGGACCCATCAGGAAGAACCGATTTAAGAAAAATGCTTACTCCTGAGACGATTGAACATAACTGTGAGTGTTTTAAAAAGCAGATGGAGAGATTTATTGATTTTGGAGAAGGAGGAGCCATCGCAGTGAATAATGCGGACTGGCTGTTAAAACTCAATTATATTGAATTGTTAAGAGAAGTGGGTGCATGTTTTTCTGTCAATAACATGTTGCGGGCAGAGTGTTACAAGCAGAGAATGGAAAAGGGATTATCCTTCTTGGAGTTTAACTATATGATAATGCAGTCATATGATTTTTATCATTTATTCAAGGAATACGGCTGTAATATGCAGTTTGGCGGTGATGATCAGTGGTCAAATATGCTTGGCGGAACGGAGCTTATCAGAAAGAAGCTGGGAAAAGATGCTTATGCGATGACGATTACCCTGCTGTTGAACTCAGAGGGTAAAAAGATGGGAAAGACGGCAAATGGCGCAGTATGGCTAGATGCCAATAAGACCACACCGTTTGAGTTTTTCCAGTACTGGAGAAATGTGGGAGATAATGATGTATTAAAATGCATCAGAATGTTGACGTTCCTTCCACTTGAACAGATTGATGAGATGGATCAGTGGGAAGGAGCAAAATTAAATGAGGCGAAGGAAATACTTGCATATGAACTGACAAAGATGGTTCACGGCGAAGAAGAAGCGAAAAAAGCACAGACGGCTAGCCATGCACTTTTTGCAGGCGGTAGTGACGATACGGATATGCCTACGACAAAACTGACACTGGATTTATTAAAAGAAGGTAAAATCGGTATCATAGAGGTAATGCAGGCTTGCGGTCTTGTGACATCTAAAAATGAGGCGAGAAGGCTGATTACACAGGGCGGTGTGCTGGTTAATGAAGAAAAAGTGGATGGCATCGATTATGTGATTACAGAAGACATGCTGAAGGAAGGTGTTAAGATTAAGAAGGGTAAAAAGACCTTCCACAGAGCAATTCTGTAATTTTGACAAAGTTGTTGTCGGTAGGCAGGAAATTGTTTGCAATTCCTTTGTTTCACAAGCAGGGCTTGCGATATGTACGGGTATAAAAGATGAAGAAAATTGTGGCAGGAATCCTTGCACATGTAGATGCAGGGAAAACAACATTATCAGAACAATTATTATATAAAAGTGGAGCCATTAGAACTGCAGGTCGTGTAGATAATGGCGACACTTTTCTTGATACCTATCATTTGGAAAGAGAGAGAGGAATCACTATATTTTCCAAACAGGCAATCATTCGGTATGGTGATATGTCCATGACATTGTTAGATACACCGGGACATGTGGATTTTTCCGCTGAGATGGAGAGAACCTTGAGTGTGCTGGATTATGCAATTCTGTTAGTTAGCGCACCGGAAGGAATTCAGGCACATACAAAAACTTTATGGAGACTGCTGGTCAGATATCATATACCGGTGTTTATTTTTGTCAATAAAATGGATATGAGTACCTCTGACAGGGACAAAGTACTGCATGGATTAAAGGAAAGCCTTTCGGAAAATTGTATCGATTTTTCAGGAATGCATATATTGGATGAAAATTCGGTGGAATGTGATTTGTCACAGCCTTATCAGGCTGCGTTAAAAAAGATTTTCTTTCCGGATGATGTGGCGGATGAAATTGCTCTATGTGATGAAAAAATTATGTCAGAGTATCTGCTTTCGGGTGAAGTGACCACTGAGGCTGTTCAGGCTGCTATTGCAGACAGAAAGATATTTCCCTGCTTTTACGGCTCGGCTTTGAAGCAGGAGGGAATTACACAATTTCTCAATGCATTTACGTTCCTTACGGTGCAAAAGAACGATAGAGGGAAATTTGGTGCTGTCGTCTATAAAATCAGTCGTGATGAAAAAAATAACAGACTGACGCATATGAAGATTACAGGGGGAAAACTGGCAGTCCGCTCATCCATTCCGGAATATGAAGGAAAAGTGAATCAGATACGGCTGTATTCGGGAAGCAGATTTGAGACGGTACAGGAAGCAGAGGCAGGAGAAGTATGTGCAGTGACCGGTTTTGTCAATTCAAAGGCAGGAGAGGTATTAGGTGAGGGGAGCGGAAAACAAGTGCCTCTTTTTGAGCCGCTTATGACTTACCGGTTAATTTTTCAGGAAAATGTCAATCTGTCAGAGGCATTTGACAAGGTCAGTGCCCTGTGTGAAGAATTGCCTGAGCTGCATGTGGAATATGAGGAGGAGACAGGAAGCATCAGCATGAAAATCATGGGCGAGGTGCAGCTGGAAATCCTCAAAACTATTCTTAAAGAGCGTTTTGGTTATGAAGTGGAATTGGGAGCAGGTCATATCGTATATAAAGAGACCATCAACAATTCGGTATATGGTGTAGGACATTTTGAACCATTAAGACACTATGCGGAGGTGCATGTGCTGCTGGAGCCGGGAGAGCGGGGAAGCGGTGTCGTTGTGACTTCAGAGATGAGAGAGGAAGAGCTTGCCAAAAACTGGCAAAAACTTATTATCGCCAATCTTGAAGAAAAAGTACATTTAGGAGTGCTGACGGGAAGTCCCGTGACCGATATTAAGATTACCCTAAAGGCAGGCAAGGCGCATTTAAAGCATACAGAGGGAGGAGATTTCAGACAGGCGGCTTTGCGAGCCGTGCGGCAGGGTTTAATGCAGGCGGAGCAGGTGCTTTTAGAGCCGTATTATGATTTTGAACTGACGATTCCGACGGAGATGACCGGAAGGACAATGACAGATTTACAACAAATGAAAGCACATTTTCAAATGCCGGATAATGTAGCGCTAAATACCATCATAAAGGGATATGCACCGGTCAGTCTGATGCAGGATTATACCATGAAACTGCGCTCATATACGAGAGGGCAGGGAAAGCTTTTGTGCACTTTTAGAGGTTATGAGCCGTGTCATAATCCGGAGGAGGTAATAGAAAAAATTCATTATGATGTGAACGGGGATGTGGAGAACACGCCGGATTCTGTTTTCTGTGCGCATGGAGCGGGATATATTGTTCCGTGGTATGAGGCGGCACAGCATATGCATATAGAGAGAAAAGACAATAAACAGGAAGCTGAAAATGATGAACAACTGATGGAGAGAATAAAAGCCAGAGCACTCAACAGTGTGGAGGATAAGAGAAGCGGCTACGAGAAGGATAAAGAGTTGGAGGAAATATTCTTAAGAACTTTTGGCAGCAAAAACCAAAATACGGATAAGAAAAAGGTTAAAATATTTCAGAGCACCAGTGCGGGAAAGAGTAAACCATACGGATATAAGCCGGCTTTGAAAAAAGAAAAATATCTCCTTGTAGATGGCTATAATGTGATACATGCGTGGAGTGAATTGAGTTCTCTTGCTGACAGCAATATGGCTTCGGCGAGGGATAAGCTGCTTGATATTTTATCGAATTATCAGGGATATGTCCGGGTGAATCTGATTGTGGTATTTGATGCTTATAAGGTAAAGGGCTTTGAGGGAGAACAGTCCCGGTACCATAATATACATGTGGTGTACACAAAGGAGGCAGAGACGGCAGATGCTTATATAGAACGGTTTGCACATGAGCATGGAAAGAAATATGACATTACGGTTGCCACATCAGACGGATTAGAGCAGATTATCATTATCGGACAGGGATGCCATCTGATGTCGGCGAGAGAGTTTGAAAGGGAAATTGTGCGGGTAAATGAGCTGATTCGTGAAAATCTTATGAATTCGCGCAAAAATATCCATGAAAAGATTGTCATAGAGGGGGACATTTCAAAAGACGAATAAAGCGTTATGTCCATCCTCCATCTATCGTGATAATCTGACCGGTGAGGTATTCGTTCATTTCATAAATCTGACAGGCGAGCTTCGCTACTTCTGTCACGGTACCCATTCTGCCGGCAGGAATTTCATTTTCTAATTCCGCCTTTTCTTCTGCCGTAAGCCGGCTGTTCATTGCCGTGTCAATGGCGCCGCAGGCAATGGCATTTACCCGTATTTTTGATGGCGCCAGCTCTTTTGCCAGAGATTTTGTGAAAGCATTCAGACCGCCTTTGGAGGCAGAATAAGCAGCCTCACAGGAGGCACCGGTGTTTCCGAACACAGAGGATATATTGATGATACAGCCGGATTGTTCATGAAGCATATCGCTGATAAATAATTTGGTAAGATAAAACGCGGAAGAAAGATTCGTATTGATTATGCTATGCCATTGTTTGATACTCATATTCTGTATAAGACCAAAATAGCTGATGCCGGCATTATTGATAATGCATTCTGTAAAAATTCTTTGCTCCCGAAGTGTTGCTTTGAGTTGCTCTAAAGCAGTATAGTCAGTTACATCCAAAGTAAAGATAAGACAATCCACATTGTAAGACGATACAAGGTTTCTTGTTTCTTTAAGGGCATCGGGACTTTTAGATGAAATCAGGATGAGAGGATGTCCGTTTTTGGCAAATTCAAGTGCGATGGCCCGGCCAATGCCTCTGGACGCGCCCGTGATTAAAATATATTTTTGATTCATGATAATCTCCATTCTAAAATTTTGCGGTTATTATTTACAGGTAACTTGATTATAACATAAATATTATTCTTTGTCCTTGACAAGTAGAACTAACTTTGTTAAAATGTAAAAAGATTTTAATAAATTTGTAATAATTGTTGCTTATGGTAAAAGGTTTCACAGAAAGGAAGTAGTTTCGTGAAAAAGAAGGGTATGGTAGTGATAGCCGGAGCATTGGCTGTTACAGTGATAAATGGTGCAGTTACGATTAATGCACAGAATAAGACACATAAACTTGCGGTTAATATTCCTGATGCAGGAATAGCATTGGCATTAGAGAATTATGATATTGAAGATAATGAAAAGCAGGCTGAGCTTTCGGCACTGATTAAGAATCATGTAGCTGCAGCTAATCAGTCAGAAGAATTTGAGGCTGCAGAGACAAAAGGTGATGGAAGTACATCGGGAGAGGCAGCGAAGAAAGAGAAGGAACCTGCACAGCAGGAAAGTGCAAAGACGGAGGCAGTTACAGAGGCAGAGACGGTAGCGGAAGAAGAGACAACGACAGAAGAGGAGACTACGGCTAAAGCTAAATCGGTTTATGACACTATTGCTATCTCACAGGTTGAGGATTATGTGAATGTAAGAGCACTTCCTAATACAGATGCCGATATAGTCGGTAAGATTTATAACAATTGTGCGGCAACCATAGTTGCTACGGAAGGTGAATGGTATAAGATAGAGTCAGGTAATGTTACAGGTTATATCAAGTCGAATTATTTTGTGACCGGCGAAGAAGCGAAAGCGGCTGCGATAGAGTGTGGCTATGTGAATGCAACTGTAACGACAGAGACATTGAATGTAAGAGACGGTCAGGGAACCGATTGCGAATTGCTGACACAGTTGCCGGAGGGCGGTGTGTTTGATGTTGTCCAGTATGGTGACGGCTGGGTATATCTTAATGTTGACGGAGATGTTCAGGGCTGGGTATCTATGGATTTTGTAGATATTGATGTAAAGTTTGACACGGCCATTACATTAGAAGAAGAACAGGCAAAGATTGAAGAAGAAGAAAGATTGGCAAGAGAAGCTGAGGAAGCAGAGAGAAAGGCAAGAGAAGCACAGGAGGCAGAAGAACAGAGAAGACGCGAGCAGGCAGCCGCAGAAGCAGCCAGACGTGCGGAGGGGCAGGCAAGACAGGAAGAAGTCCAGGCGGCAGCAGAACAACAGCAGGCATATGAGGAGCAGACATACGAGGTAACTTATGATACATCTACATCGTCAGCACTTAGAGATGCAGTTGTGGCATATGCATTACAGTTTGTGGGTAATCCGTATGTGTACGGTGGTTCAAGCTTGACAAATGGTACTGATTGTTCGGGATTTACGATGTCAGTATATGCGCACTTTGGCTATAGCCTTCCACATCAGTCAGGTTCACAGTCGGGCTGTGGAGTGGCAGTGTCTACGGACTCGTTGTTACCGGGAGATTTATTATTCTATACGAACGGCGGCAGCAGTATAGGTCATGTTGCGTTATATATAGGCGGTGGACAAGTTGTTCATGCGAGCACACCGGCCACAGGTATTAAAGTATCCAGTGCATTTTACAGGACTCCTGTATGTGCTGTGAGAATTATTCAGTAGAGTGCATTGATTAAGATTATATAAAGAATAACCGTGCTATCGTTTGGATGGTGGCACGGTTATCTTTGTTTTTGCGTGATGCTTTTTTGTCATAGCCGAAACACATATTCAATTCACTAACGGAAAATCAATATTACATTTTGAAAGTGAGTTATAACCTAAAAAATGGTGATAATGTGGATAACTTTTGCGGACATAGGTTTTAAAACATGTCCAAAGGCATGAAAATAGGGTTATACACGTGGTTATCCACATTATCCACAGCGAAAAAAGTCGAAGAATAATGGAAGACACATAATAGAATAGTGACATTTTGACAACTGAACTTTGACAGTATTGTATCTTTGTTCTTGAAGATTATGAAGTCATATGTTATAATCATAGACATAGATAGTCAATAGAGATACGGATTGGCTATTTTGTGATAATTTATAATATTTGAGATATCATTGCGTAACTTTGGAAAGTTTATATTGATATAACGTTATATCGATTTAAAATGTATTTAGCATATTATGAATTGTCAATATTGGGAAAAGGAGATGGACAGCATGAGATACGTAATAACAGGAAGAAACATTGATGTAACAGAGGGATTAAGAAACGCGGTACAGGAAAAGATAGGAAAGCTGGAAAAATACTTCACGGCAGATACGGAAGTACATGTAACACTTAGCGTAGAAAAGGAGAGGCAGAAGATAGAGGTTACCATACCTGTTAAGGGTAATATTATCAGATCAGAGCAGGTGAGCAGTGATATGTATGTATCTATTGATTTGGTAGAGGAGATTATTGAGAGACAGCTCAAGCGTTATAAGAACAAGATTATTGACAAGAAGCAGGCGAGAGAGAGTTTTAATCAGGCCTATATAGATAAGGATTATGATGAGGATGATACCATTAAGATTATCAGGACGAAGAAGTTTGGTATTAAGCCTATGGATCCGGAGGAGGCCTGTGTTCAGATGGAATTATTAGGACATAATTTCTATGTATTTTCTAATTCTGAGACGGATGAGGTCAATGTAGTGTATAAGAGAAAAGGCAACACTTATGGACTGATTGAGCCGGAATTTTAGAATAATAGTTTATATAAATTAGTTTTGTGTTGAGCGGGGATACCGCCATGTATGGTCGTAAGGTTATGACATGCATGGCGGTATTTTATGTCCCGGTGCAGATGCAGGTGCCGGTGAAAGTGGCAGTGCAAAGTATTTTGTAAATGGCGCGGCTGAAAGGTTACTCTTTTTTTGGTTTTTTTTACGGTAAATATTGAATAAATCGGTTTTTAGTGTTACAATAAAGCTTAAATGCAATTATTAACAATAGAAGATTAGGAGATTTATAATGGGTCTTGTATCAAAAGTGTTTGGAACACATAGCGAAAGAGAGATAAAAAGAATAAAACCTCTTATCAATAAGATTGTATCCTTGCGACCGGCGATGATGGAGCTTTCGGATGAACAGCTTAGAGATAAGACTGCTGAATTTAAGAAGAGATTGTCTGAAGGAGAGACATTAGATGATATTTTGCCGGAGGCATATGCGGTTGTTAGAGAGGCAGCCAGAAGAGTGCTCGGAACAGAGCACTATGAATGTCAGCTGATTGGTGGTATCATACTTCATCAGGGAAGAATTGCAGAGATGAAGACTGGTGAAGGTAAGACGCAGACATGTCTTTTGCCGGCATATTTGAATGCGTTGGCAGGCTTAGGGGTACATGTCGTGACCGTCAATGATTACCTTGCACATCGTGATGCAGAATGGATGGGACAGGTACACAGATTTTTAGGTCTCACGGTCGGTGTGGTTCTTAACAGCATGGATAATGATGAGAGACGTGAGGCGTACAATTGCGATATTACTTACATTACGAACAATGAGCTTGGATTTGATTATTTGAGAGATAATATGGTTATCTACAAAAACCAGTTGGTACAGAGAGGCTTACATTTTGCCATCGTGGATGAGGTTGACTCCGTTTTGATTGACGAGGCGAGAACACCGCTTATTATTTCAGGACAGAGTGGTAAGTCTACCAAGCTGTATGAGACTTGTGATATATTGGCACGTCAGTTGAAGCGAGGTACAGAGAGCGCAGAGCTTACCAAGATGGCAGCCATTATGAAAGAAGAGATAGAGGAGAACGGCGACTTCATCGTCAATGAGAAGGATAAGGTAGTGAATCTCACGGCAGAGGGTGTGAGAAAGGTAGAGAAGTTCTTCAGTATTGAGAACCTTGCTGATCCGGAGAATCTTGAGATTCAGCATAATATTATTCTTGCGTTGCGCGCCAACTATCTGATGTTTAAAGATAAAGATTATGTGGTGAAGGACGATGAAGTGCTGATTGTAGACGAATTTACAGGACGTATCATGCCGGGAAGGCGTTATTCTGACGGTCTTCATCAGGCAATAGAGGCGAAGGAGCATGTGAAAGTTAAGAGAGAGAGCAAGACACTTGCCACAATTACTTTCCAGAATTTCTTCAACAAGTATGAGAAAAAATGTGGTATGACGGGTACTGCCCTTACCGAGGAGCAGGAATTTAGGAATATTTACGGAATGGATGTTGTAGAGGTTCCTACGAATAAGCCGATTGCGAGAAAGGATTTGCCGGATTCGGTATATACCACGAAGAAAGGTAAATTAAGTGCCATTGTAAGAGAGATAGTAGAGACGAATAAGACAGGACAACCTGTACTGGTAGGTACGATTACCATTGAGGCATCTGAGGAATTAAGTAATCTTCTCAAGAAGCAGGGCGTACAGCATAAGGTATTGAATGCCAAGTTCCATGAATTAGAGGCGGAAATCGTGGCACAGGCAGGTACTTTTGGTGCAGTTACCATAGCTACTAATATGGCAGGTCGTGGTACAGATATCAAGCTGGATGAGAAGTCCAGAGAAGCAGGAGGACTCAAGATTATCGGTACTGAGCGACATGAGTCGAGACGTATTGATAATCAGTTGAGAGGTCGTTCCGGAAGACAGGGAGATCCTGGTGTGTCCCAGTTCTTCATCTCGTTAGAGGATGATTTGATGAGACTGTTCGGTTCTGAGAAATTGATGTCAACCTTTAGAGCGTTGGGTATCAAGGATGATGAGCCGATTGAACATAATATGCTTTCTAATACGATTGAGAGAGCACAGAAGAAGATTGAGGGCAACAATTATGGTATCAGAAAGAATCTGTTAGAGTATGATCAGGTCATGAATGAGCAGAGAGAGACGATTTATGCAGAGCGTCTGAGAGTATTGAATGGCGATAATATGCGCGATTCTATCTATAAAATGATAACAGATGTTGTGGAAAGTGCGGCAGATATGTGTATTTCCGCAGACCAGTCTGCGGAAGAGTGGGATTTGATAGAGCTCAACGAGCTGTTATTGCCGATATTCCCATTTGATATGATTACATTAACGGACGAGCAGAAGGCAACCTTTAAAAAAGCGCAGATGGTTCAGTATTTGAAAGAGAAGGCTGTCAAGCTGTATGAGGCGAAGGAAGCGGAATTTCCGGAGCAGGAGCAGATTAGAGAGCTTGAGCGTGTCATTTTGCTGAAGGTAATCGATAGAAAGTGGATGGATCACATTGATGATATGGATCAATTACGACAGGGAATTGGTCTTCAAGCATATGGTCAGAGAGACCCACTGGTAGAGTACAAGATGACCGGATATGATATGTTCAACGAGATGACAGAGGGTATCAAGGAGGATACAGTGAAGCTTCTTCTGCATGTCAAGGTAGAACAGAAGATAGAGAGAGAACAGGTGGCGAAGGTTACAGGAACCAATAAGGATGACACATCTGTACGAGCACCTAAGAAGCGTGAATTTGAAAAGATATATCCAAACGATCCGTGTCCGTGTGGCAGCGGTAAGAAATATAAACAGTGTTGTGGAAGAAGGTGATTAAGTGGTAGAATTAGATCAGTACAAATATGACCTTTTACAATATGAGAGTCCACTTAAAGAATTGAGGGATTCACTTTGACCTTGCTAACAAGGAACAGAAGATAGAAGAATTAGAAAAACTGATGGAGGCACCTGATTTTTGGAATGATGCCGATAAGGCACAGAAAAAGATGGTTGAGCTTAAGAGTCTTAAGGGAGATATTGAAAGATATCACCGACTTGAGAATCAGTTTGAAGATATTAAGACGCTGATTGAGATGGGCTATGAAGAAAATGATGTAGCCATTGTGGCAGAGGTGGGGGAAGAGCTGAAGAGTTTTCAGGTGGATTTTGACGAACTGAGAGTCAGCACGTTACTGGCGGATGAATACGATGGCAATGGTGCTATATTAACATTACATGCCGGTGCCGGAGGAACAGAGTCCTGTGACTGGGCAGGGATGCTTGCCAGAATGTACCGGAGATACGCAGAGAAAAAGGGGTATGAGGTTGAAGTGTTGGATTTCCTCGATGGTGATGAGGCGGGAATCAAGTCGATTACCATGCAGATTAACGGAAGAAATGCATACGGCTATCTAAAGTCAGAGAAGGGAGTACACAGACTGGTACGAATATCACCCTTCAATGCAGCGGGAAAGCGGCAGACTTCATTTGCATCCTGTGATGTAATGCCGGATATTGAAGAAGAGATTGATATTGAGATTAATGATGATGATTTAAAGATTGACACATACAGGAGCAGCGGCGCAGGCGGTCAGCATATTAATAAGACCTCATCAGCAGTGAGAATCACGCATCTTCCTACGGGAATAGTGGTACAATGTCAGAATGAGCGCTCGCAATTTCAGAATAAGGATAAGGCGATGCAGATGTTAAAAGCAAAGCTGTATCTGATGAAAAAAACAGAGAATGAAGAAAAGGCATCCGGTATCAGGGGAGAAGTCAAAGACATTAATTTCGGCAACCAGATACGCTCCTATGTGATGCAGCCATATACCATGGTAAAAGATCACAGAACAAACTTTGAGACTGGCAATGTACAGGCAGTTTTAGATGGAGATTTGGACTCACTGATTGGTGCATACCTTAAGTGGAATAGTCTTAAGGATTGATAAAGATAAAATGCTATATATGTAAATGGAGGAATGCATATGACAGAAATTAAGCCCATAGTTTTTAAAGTTGGAAATGAGGAATATGGTGTCGATATAGGCATTGTGCGAGGTATCGAAAAGGTATTGCCTGTTACCCCAATACACAAGGCAAATAAGAATGTAAAGGGAATCATTAATCTCAGAGGAGAAGTAATCCCTCTGTATAGTCTGCGCAGAAAATTCGATATGCCTGATGCACAGTATACAGATAATACCAAGTTTATTGTGATTAAGACGAAAGAGTTGCAGCTTGCGTTGGAGGTTGATTCCGTAGGAGAAATACAGGCGGTTCCGGATAACAGTGTTTTTGAGATGCCGAAGATATTAAAGACGGAGGATACAAAGCATTACGACAAGATTATAGATGTTAATAACAGAATTGTTGTTATGTTGAATGTGAATAAGCTTCTCACCAAAGAGGAAACAACCGAGTTAAAAGATGCACTTGAGGAGCTGGAATAATTGTTTTTGAGGTTAGGCTGATGTCAGAAGAGAATAAGTATTATGTTCTAAAAAAGAAAGCAGTGCCTGAGGTCTTACAGAAGGTGGTGGAGGCAAAGAGGCTGTTAGAGTCTGAGCAGGTGATGTCTGTGCAGGAGGCAGTAGAGATTACCGGAATAAGCAGAAGCTCCTTCTATAAATATAAAGATGATATATTTCCTTTTCATGATAATGCCAGAGGAAAGACAATTACCTTTGTATTACAAATGAATGATGAACCGGGACTTTTGTCGGGTGTGCTTAAGCTGATAGCAGATTATAATGCGAACATTCTTACAATACACCAGACAATTCCCATCAATGGAGTGGCCACGTTGACACTAAGTGTGGATGTTGGACCTAATACAGGCAATGTGTCCGAAATGATTAATGCGATAGAGACGGAAAAAGGGATACATTATTTGAAGATATTGGCTAGGGACTAAATAACGTGTGCTTGGGCACACGTTATTCAGAGAATTTGCAAGGCAAATTCTCCGCAAAAACAGAGAGAAAATAATCTTCCGCAAAGGATAGGGAGGAAATAATTCTCCACAAAGGATAGGAAGAAAATGGTAGTGTGCATGAAGCGTACATTATTCAGAGAATAAAAATGTTTACTGATAGGAAAGGATATCACGTAGTGATAAAAAGGTTTTTGAGATGATCAATATAGCAGTTTTGGGTTACGGCACAGTGGGTTCAGGTGTTGTGGAGGTAATCAGAACCAATGGACAGATAATTGATAAGAATGCCGGACAGAACATCAATGTAAAATACGTACTTGATTTGAGAGAGTTTCCGGGAGATCCTGTGATGGATATTCTGGTACATGATTATGATGTGATTCTAAATGATCCTGAAGTAGAGGTGATTGCAGAGGTGATGGGAGGCGTCGAGCCGGCATATACCTTTGTAAAGTCAGCACTTGAAAAAGGAAAGAGTGTGTGTACGTCAAATAAGGAGTTAGTTGCCAAGCATGGTCCGGAGCTGTTAAGAATTGCGGCTGCCCACAACAGGAACTTTATGTTTGAGGCAAGCGTCGGGGGAGGAATCCCTATTATCAGACCTTTAAATAATGCCATCACTGCGGATAAGATTAACAGTATTACCGGTATTTTAAATGGTACCACCAATTATATTTTGACGAAGATGTGCAAAGAGGGGCTTGATTTTGATGCAGTATTAAAGGAAGCACAGGAGTTAGGATATGCCGAGCGTAATCCGTCTGCAGATGTGGATGGCTTTGATGCCTGCCGTAAGATTGCCATTCTCTGCTCACTGGCCTATGGCAAGAATGTCAATTATGAGAATATCTATACAGAGGGAATTACAAAGATTACAGATATTGATTTTAAATATGCCAACAAGCTCGGTCGCTCTGTCAAGTTATTTGGTAAAGCGGAGCACACAGAGGGACAGTTTTATGTGTTTGTAACACCTGTAATGATAGACGACACACATCCGCTGTTTAGCGTCAATGGTGTATTTAATGCGATTCTGGTTAATGGTAATGTGCTGGGAGATGTGATGTTTTATGGAAGCGGTGCAGGAAAGCTGCCTACAGCAAGTGCTGTTGTATCAGATATCGTAGATGCGGTAAGAAATCTTAATCATAATATACCTGTGGAGTGGTCGGCGGAAGAACTTGAACTATCCGATATCAGGTCGTCAAAAAAACGTTTCTTTGTGCGGTTAAGCGGAGATACGCAGGCAAGAGCAGAGGAAGTAAAAGCAGCGTTTGGCGATGTTGAGTTCATCAGCGTTGAGGGTGTAGAAAACGAATTTGCATTTATAACGGACATTATAAGTGAAGCAGATTATGAGGAAAAAGCATCAAAACTGAACGGAATCATTACAAGAATCAGAATGGAGTAATGATAAAAGGTATGTAAAATAAAAGATAAATGCAAAAAGGTATTTGTTCCTGCAGATTAAATCTACAGGAACAAATACCTTTTTGCTATCTTGTCATGCAACACCGCCGCCAAGGAACAGATGGAACTGTCGGCACTTACCTACCGTCCTAAATCAATATGACTTCCGGCAATGGCATCCGATTCGAGCTGCTTTTTGTTGGCTTCATATGGGTTATCAGTGTTATATTTAATCTGCGTATTTGTCAAACCGCCTGCCACATAAGACCTGCCGCATTCAGGACATACAGAGGTAGAAAGTGACACAGAGCAGTTGATAACCTTGCCGTCATCAGTAGCAGCCTTGGAATAGGCATTTGACACATGCTCTTGCTCATGAGCCCTGACTTTTGCAGCAGATTCCTGTGGAGAGATATGACCTGGCGCCTTAAAAGACACCATCTCATCTGAACCATCTTTATATTTTCTGTTGGCACATGTTTCACATTCGATAATGCCGGCACGCTTTAATGACTTAATTTCTGCACTGTTTGCATCGACATTTCCGGAGCTTTCGATGCGCGCGGCTGCCATAGGATTTTCACGCATAATCTTATTCAATTCTGAGTTAGCTGAAATATTTTCGATTCCATTCATATATATCACCTAAACCTTTCATTTATTATCTGCCGGCATCTATTTTCATAGTCAACTGGATACGCTTCCTGGCAGTATCGACATTTAACACCTGAACCTCCACAATATCACCGACACTTACCACATCTAGGGGATGTTTAATGTATCTGTTGGTAATCTGTGAGATATGGACAAGTCCGTCCTGATGTACGCCGATATCGACAAATATACCAAAATCAATCACATTTCTCACGGTTCCCTTGAGAATCATTCCCGGAACCAGATCTGACATCTCAAGGACATCAGTCTTTAAGATTGGTTTAGGCATTTCGTCACGGGGATCACGGGCAGGTTTTTCAAGCTCGCTTACAATATCTCTCAGCGTAAGTTCCCCTATACCAATTTCATCGGCAGTTTTCGCAAAATCTTTAATCATTAGGCTTAATCCGGTGATTTTTCCGCCATTTAAAACAGTTTTATCAATTTTTAGCTGTGTGAATAATTTTGCCACGGCATCATAAGATTCAGGATGCACACTGGTGGCATCTAAAGGGTTATCTCCGTTAGCAATTCTCATGAAGCCCGCACACTGCAGAAAGGCCTTAGGTCCCAATTTGTCAACTTTCAGTAACTGCTTTCTGTCAGTAAAGCGTCCATTCTCCTCGCGATATTTGACAATATTTTTGGCAATTGCCTTTGAAATGCCGGAAATATACTCCAGGAGACTTGCAGAAGCGGTGTTTAAATCAACGCCGACCTTATTCACACAATCTTCTACAACACCGCCAAGCGCCTCGGATAACTTCTTTTGGTTCATATCGTGTTGATACTGTCCCACGCCGATGGATTTTGGATCGATTTTGACAAGTTCGGCAAGAGGATCCTGAATACGTCTTGCAATAGAAGCAGAACTTCTCTGCCCTACATCAAAATTAGGAAATTCCTCAGTCGCAAGCTTGCTCGCCGAATAAACGGATGCGCCGGCCTCGTTGACAATCACATAGGATACCTTGTGTTTTGCTTCTTTAATTATATCTACAATCACCATTTCTGATTCACGGGATGCCGTTCCATTGCCGAGAGAGATGAGCGTAATATGATATTTTTCAATCAGCCCAAGAACCACCTTCTTTGCTTGTGCTATCTTATTTTGTGGTGCTGTCGGAAAAATGACAGTTGTGTCAAGGACTTTGCCGGTGGCATCTACTACTGCCAGCTTGCAGCCGGTTCTAAAAGCCGGATCCCATCCGAGCACTACCTGTCCGGTTATCGGTGGTTGCATGAGAAGCTGATGGAGATTTTTTCCAAATACGGAAATGGCACCGTCTTCTGCCTTTTGCGTAAGCTCGTTCCGGATATCACGCTCTATGGCAGGGGCAATCAGCCTCTTATAACTGTCCGCAATGGATAGACGGACAATAGGAGTGGCTTCCTCACTCAGATTCCGGATAATCATTTTTTCCAGATAATGAAGAATACCTGTCTCGTCTACGGAGACCTTGACAGTTAAAATCTTCTCTTTTTCGCCGCGATTAATGGCGAGGGTTCTGTGACCGGCAATTTTATTGACGGCCTCCTCAAAATGATAATACATCTCATATACGGATTCAGCAGTCTCGTCTTTTGCACTGGACACAAGCGTGCCATTATCAAAGGTATATTTTCTGATATAAGAGCGGTAAGCGGCATCGTCAGAAATATTCTCGGCAATGATGTCGCTTGCGCCATTTAAGGCATCTTCGCGTGATAAAATCTCGTTGTCAATATTGATATAGGCGTCCACCTCCTCTGTATGAAAGTCCTCTGCAAAGAGACGTTGGCTCAAAGGCTCCAGACCGCGTTCTTTTGCGATAATCGCTCTTGTACGTCGCTTCGGTCTGTACGGAAGATATAAATCCTCCACCGCCACCAGTGTATCAGCCTTTTCGATAGCAGCTTTAAGTTCGGGAGTCAGTTTCCCTTGTTCTTCAATGCCGGCGATAATCTGTTCTTTGCGCGCCTCCAAATTTCTCAGATAGGTAAGCCGTTCGTCAAATTTTCTCAGAATCTCATCGTTTAATGAACCGGTAACCTCTTTTCTGTATCTGGCTATAAAAGGAATGGTATTTCCCTCGTCAATCAACTTTATGGTAGCGTCTGCCTGTGAAACTTTTATCTGTAGTTCATCTGCAAGTATTTTTGAAATGTTGGTAGCCATATTTTTAACCTTTCTTTATGTGATATATAATGTAGGAGTGGTGTGTAACCATGTGATGTATAGTATAATTTATAGTAGAGAAAACTGTCAATTAAAATTTTTTAGAATAGCAAAACTGTCAATGACATTTTAAATTGCCATATTGTTAATTAAGGGAAAATATAGTATAATCATAGTTATATTGATTAGGGTATCAAATCGTTGCGAACACTTTCTGGTGATAAGGCTACTACTTAGGACGATACAAGGATTCTTAAGAACAGTGGGTACAACATATAAAAAGTGTAGAGGCTTCTTTTGGTATCCTGATTTTGTATCTATCATATTAACATACATAGGGAGGGAAACTATGCGAGAATTTTTTAAGAAACAAAAATTCACAAAAGCTTTATCCGTTACTATGTCCGTGCTGATGGCATCGGCATTATTTTTTACCGCCTTGCCACAGAATACAAAGGATGTACTTGCGGTAGAAGCAGATGTGGCAGTTAAGTCTGCTTCAGAGGCAGCAGAGACAGCGGATGTAGTAGTGAAGCTTGCGACGGATGCCACAGAGGTAAAAGCAGGTGATACGCTGACAGCGACATTATCTGTGGAGAAGAATGCAGGTTTGGCAGCCTTAGTGGCAAGATTCAAGTATGACACAGATGTATTGAGTCTTGTATCAGTGGAAAGCGCGGCAGGAAGCGGATTCAAAGACGCTGTTCTTTTTCCGGTAGCAGAGCTTTTGAAGGATAAGACGCAGACTATTGATGTGGCAGCAGACGGCATTGTTGGATTTGCTTATGCCGGAACAGCCAAAACAGAGGCAACAGGTGCCGTTCTTACAGCAAAATTCAATGTGAAGGCAGAGGCAACAGTGGGAGAGCATACTTTGTCTTTTACATATCTTGATGCTTCTGATGAGAAAGCAGCTGACAAAAAAGTACAGGGAGTGGCAGCAGCTTATAAGGTGGCAGCAACCATTGATGTACAGCCGGATGAGAACAATACAGAGGAGAATCAGGCAGCGAAGGAAGTAGCAAAATTAGTGGAGCAGCTGTTCAAGGAGGACAGTGAGGTAAAGGGAATTGACGAGAAGCTGGCAGATATTATTAAAGAGGCTGTCAGTGCCTATAAAGAAGTCATTGTAGAAGTACAGAAGGATGAAGTGAAGGAGAGCGAACTTCCGAAGGAAGAGGCAGCTCTTGTCAAGGAGAAGCTGACAGAAGAAAGACAGTTGGCTGCCTGCTATGATATAGACATGGTGGTTACCATTGACGGTAAAGAAAAGGGTACTATCACAGAGATAGCGAATCCGATTACGGTATCGGTGAAGATACCTGAGAACCTGCCGGCTTTAGAGGAAGGTTATGTGCGGATTTATTTCATATTGAGAGTTCATGATGGAAAGGTAGAAGAGCTGCCTGCTACCGTATCAGGCGAGAACGTAACATTTAGAACGGATAAGTTCTCTACCTATGTACTAGGGTATGAAGACAGCAAAGGAATAAAGGGTGATATCAATGGAGACGGAGAGGTCAATATTGCGGATGCATTAGTCATTTCCCGTTATGATGCACAACTGGTAGAACTGGATGAGAGCGTACTTGCTTTAGGAGACGTGAATGGAGATGGAGAGGTGAACATTGCCGATGCATTGGTCATTTCCCGTTATGATGCACGTCTGATTGATAGTTTTTAAGAATGCTTTCAAATCAGCCATGGTAATAGAAGAAATACGACGATAAGGAACAGTGAATGATTAGCGGTTCCTGAGAAGCCTTTGGAACAATTACCATGATTTATGTGATAATAGTTGTAAAATAGAATGACAGATTATCAGAAAGGAAAAATATATGAAAAAAAGAATGAATCATAATTTCAAGCGTGCTGTCAGCGGAGCATTGACGGCTGCAATGGTGATTTCGGGCATTCCGGCTCAGAGTCTTTCTCTGACGGTCGGAAGTGTCTATGCTGCAGAGAACTTTCGGCTCACGGGCGAGTCAGAGTATAAATCGGTAGTGTATGGCGAGACGGTTACGTTAGATGCAGGACAGTATGTAGAGGCAGAAGAAGGAACCGTCGTTACCTATACATGGAAGAAGTATAATCAGAAGACAGAGACGTATGAGATCATTGAGGGTGCCACAGAGAGTACCTATGATGCGGTAATGGAAGAGATTCCAAAATCATATGATATAGCGGCATTTGTCTGTGAAGTCTCAGAGAATGGAGAGACAGATGCGGTAGACTTTTACATCACCGATGTGGACACGCAGTTTGAGTTAGAGGATAAGGAGTGGGAGGAAACCAATCTTTATGTCAAATATGGCGAGGAGATTTCCTTGAGTGTGTCTGCAAGCAGTAATGCGCCGATTCACTATCAGTGGTATTATGTCGATAAAGAAACCAGCCAGTGGACACTTCTGGAGGGAGCGGAGGAAGCGACCTATACAACCCAGGCTGGCAAAGGAACGGCATCAAGGTATAGGTGTGTGGCAGACGATGGTTATTATAACGGTTGGAATACGATGGAATTTTATGTTTCTGTCGACTCGGAATTTTCGTTGGATTATAATTCCTATCAGAATGTGAAATACGGAGAGAAAAAGACATTGTCTGTCAGCGCCAGCAGTCTTTCCGATGAAATTACCTATCAGTGGGAATATTGGAATGACGAAGCGTCTGCTTATCAGACGATCGAGGGGGCGACGACTTCGACATATGAAGTGACGGGTGATCAGAACCTAGCTTCCATGTATCGCTGCAGGGTATCGGATGGTGTGGTAAGCAGCAACGCAAGCTTCAGTACTAGTGTGGACACGGGATTCAACATAGACTATGATTATTACAATACTGTAAAGTATGGAAAGACCAAGGAATTGGAGGTAAAGGCAGAGAGTGAGGCAGGTCTTGCGCTTTCCTATCAGTGGTATGTATATGATGAAGAAAAGTATAACGAGGACAATTATAGCTATTACTGGCCGATTGAGGGAGCGAATACCAATACTTATTCCGTAACCGGTAAAAAAGGCATGGCTACGAGGTATCGTTGTCAGGTATCAGACGGGATCAACAATTCCGATTGTGATTTTAGTGTGAGTCTGGATACCGGCTTTAAAATGGAGTATGACAGTGATGTTACGGTTCCGTATCAGGGTAAGGCAGAGCTGAAGGTGACGGCTTCTACGAATACGGACGACGGTCTTGGCTATCAGTGGTATGTTTATGACCAGAGCAAGGGATATAACGAAGACCGCTGGGATTACTATTGGCCGGTGGAAGGAGCTGTTGAGGCTGCTTATGAAGTCGATGGAACAAAAGATATGAAGACACGGTATATGTGTATCGTCACTGACGGTGTTGTAACGCGTGAAGCAAGCTTTTATCTGACACTTGACAGCGGTTTAAAATTGGAAGACTATGAAAGCAATGTAACCGTGCTGTATGCCCAAAAGAAGCCGTTAGAAGTGAAGGCGCAGGCAGTAGAGGATATTACCTATCAGTGGTATGCATATAACAGCAGAGAGTATAACAGTGATACGAAAAGCTATTATTGGCCAATTGAAGGTGCGACAACAGCTACTTATGAAATCGAGGGAACCGAAGAACGGGTGAAGGCAGGTTCACAGAACGTTAAGTGTATTGTCAGCGATGGTATTACCACACAGTCAGCAGAGTTCTATGTATCCTTTGAGAGCGGTCTGGAGGTGGAGACAAATTCCTACAGCTATATCAATGTAAAGTATCAGAAGGATGAGACATTGGAGGCAGCAGCCAAGAGTACGACAGGACGTACACTCACCTATCAGTGGTATGTGGATTCGGATAATAACTATCAGTATCAGGCGATAGACGGTGCGACAGAGAGCAAGCTGACAGTCAAGGGCGAAAAAGGTCTTGCACAGAGGTATCGCTGTATCCTTTCTGACGGTATCGAGACAAGAACACTTACCTTCTACACAACACTTGACAGTGGATTGGAAGTAAGCTATGAAAGTGACGTCAAGGTAAAATATCAAAATACGGCGGATTTAAAGGTAAATGCGAAGACAGATTCGCCTGAGGGAATTACCTATACATGGTATCAATATGATAGCTTGAAGGATGAGTATAACCTTCTGGAAGATGCCAAGACAGATACCTATACTGTCAAAGGCGAGAAAGGACTTCCAACGAGATTTAAGTGCATTGTCACGGATGGAGTAGAGACAGAGGACATTGAGTTCTATACAGACCTTGATACAGGGTTAAGGGTAACCTGTGACAGCAGAGTATTGCTTAGATATGGTGAAGAAGGAGAGATTTCCGTGAACGCTGTCAGTGAATCGAATCTGCCTCTGACATATACATGGTCTTACTATACTACCGATGAAAATGGCTATGAAGAGTTACAGGTGATGCCGAATGAGAAGACAGCAAAGGTGAAGGTGAGCGTTGCGAAAGATACACCGGTCGAATACAGATGTAGCGTAACAGATGGTATTGCCACAGATTTTGTGACAATCAAAGTGGTAAAAGATACCGGTCTGAATATTGTATATGAGAGTAATGCACCGGTAGTGTACCACGATACCAAAGAACTTACCGTGACGGCAGAGAGCGAGTTTGACCTGCCCCTTACCTATCAGTGGTACAAAGGTGGAAAATATTATGGAAATTACACACTGATCGAGGGAGCAACAAAGGCTGACTATACGGTTACCGGTGATGAGAATCTCGCCACAACGTATAAGTGTGTGATATCGGACGGAATTGCGACAAAAGAAGCTGTCTTTTCAACAAAGCTGGATTCGCAGTTGAAGATTGATTTTGAGGAATTTAACACGATACCATATGGCGAACAGGGAGAATTAAAGGTAAATGCTGTCAGTGGTGTAAATCTGCCGATTACTTATCAGTGGTATGTGGGTAATTACTATAATGATGATGCCATTGAGGGTGAGACATCAGGTACACTTGCCCTGACGGGAACAAAAGATCTGAGCAAGTACTATAGCTGTAAAGTGTCAGATGGAATCAAGACAGAAATAGTAGAATTGCATGTGACATTAGATACCGGCCTTAAGGTCAGCAGACCGGGTGATACCTATGTGCCGTATGGACAGACAAAAGACTTGACGGTAACGGCAACCAGTGCATTAGACAATCCAATCAGCTATCAGTGGTATGCTCGCAATTCAAAGACTTATGGTTATGACAAGATTGAAGGTGCCACAGAGAACGCCTATACGGTTACGGGAGATGAAAATCTGGCAGAGACCTATCGTTGTGTTGTCAGTGATACCATTATCGAGGAAGAAGAATATATCTATACGCTTTTGGACACCGGTCTTAAGGTGGAAAATGAACGGTTGGATACCGATATTGAACTGGGAGAAACCGTTGAACTGGCAGTGAAGGCAGAAAGCTGCGAAGCACTTCCACTTCAATATCAGTGGTATGCATATGATGGAAGAGATTATAAGGAAATTGAGGGCGCAACACAAGCTGCCTATACGATTAAGGGAGAAAAAGGAATGCCGACGTCTTATCAGTGCAAGGTTAGCAATGGCATTGATTACAAGTATGTACAGGCAGATATCTCGCTGGTAACAGGATTAAATATTGAGTATGCAGGAAATACAGAAGTGAAGGTTGATGAAGAAAAGACATTGCAGGTGTTTGCAGAGACAGGAATTGATGAAGCACTGACCTATACATGGTATGTCTATGATAACAAGAGACATGAATATAAAAAGCTGGAAGATGTGACGGGTACTTTTTATACAATTACAGGCGCATTGGGTCAGCCTGACAAGTATAAGTGTGAGGTGTCTGATGGTGTCATGACAAAGACAGCCCAGTTTGACATATCGATAGACAGTGGTCTGAAGGTTGATTATGAAACAAGTCGTGTCAAGGTTCTTTACGGCGAAACAGCAGACCTGAAAGTCAATGTGACCAGTGAGTCAGGTTTACCGATCACTTATAAGTGGTATAAGCAGAATCCGGGTTCATATTACACCGATTACTATTTAATCAGCGGAGAAAACACCGATACCTATAGCGTGAAGGGTATCAGAGGTATGGTAGAAGATTACAGGTGTGAGATATCTGACGGTATTAATACGGCAACGGTTGACTTTACTGCTATTTTGGACAGCGGCTTGGAAGTTGATTATGAATATTATCCGACACTGAAATATGGTGAAAAAGGTACCTTAGAGGTAAGTGCTACCACAAAGTCCGGAGGTGAGCTCCGTTATCAGTGGTACGCAATGGATGAGAATCACAACTATCAGGAAATTGCCGGAGCTACATCTTCATCTTATGAAGTGATGGCAGACAAAAATATGTCAAGACAGTATCAGTGCAAGATTTCTGATGATATTACATCGCAAACAGTGTACATGTATGTATCAATAGATACCGGTCTTACGATTAACAAAGTAGAACAATATCAGACTGTCAATGCCGGAGAAAAATTGTCATTGAAAGTCGAGGCATCATCTGACTACTCGAATGAATTAACCTATCAGTGGGAGAAGACTGATTCGGAGACCGATAGGCGGTCAGACATTGAAGGTGCTACGACAGACACTTATGTTGTCACAGGTGAACAAGGTGCCGAGGGATGGTATTATTGTACTGTATCAGACGGCATCAGTCGTCAAACAATTAGGACATATATTACGGTTGACAGTGGTTTGAGTGTAAAAGCAGAAAATGTTACCGTTGAATATGAGAAAACCGCAGATATTAAGGTTGTAGCAGAAAGCAAATTGGGTAAAGAGATTCAGTATCAGTGGTATGCTTACAATAAAAATATAGGCGATTACAAATTAATCAGCGGCGCAACAAAGGATACCTATACGATTACCGGAGAAAAGAACACACCGGACAGCTATATGTGTAAGGTGTCAGATGGTATCGTGACAAGAGAGGCATATATAAATGTGACATTAGATACCGGTCTTACCGTAACGGCAAGCAGTACCGATGTGACTGTAGCATATAATGGAAGCAAGGAACTGGCTGTTCTTGCTGAAAGTAAGTCAGGAAATGAATTAACTTATAAGTGGTATGACAGTAGCTGGGCAACGGTAGATTACCTGTTAGCAGGCGAGACCACCTCGAAGTTAACAATACAGGGTACTAAAGATACGTCAAGGTACTATACCTGTAAAGTAAGTGATGGTATCAAAACAGAAGAGATTACATTCTATGTTACTGTAGATACCGGCTTTAAAGTGGAGTATGAAAGCAGGATAGCTGTTGAGTATAACAAGGAAGCAGAGTGTAAGGTAACTGCCAAGACAGATTTGCCGGGAGGTGTTTCTTACGAGTGGCGTGCTTTCAGAGAGGCCAGTGACGGAGGCTATGTAGGAATACCGATCGAGGGTGCAAATAGTTCTGTATTAAAAGTAAAAGCAGATGAATCTATACCGGAATGGGTAACCTGTACCGTGACAGATGGTATTAATACAAGAGAAGCGGATTTCTATTTTGATGTTGACTCTAAATTGACGGTCACAGGTGGAAAGACAGTCATTCTGGCAGCAGGAGATAAGACAAAGCTTGAAGTGAAGGCAGAAAGTGCGATCGGAGAAGAGCTTACCTATCAGTGGTACAGAACAAAAACAGCAGATGATGACTGGTATGATGAGGAAATCATCAAAGGCGCCAACAGTGCCGTACTTGAGGTAACCGGTGACGAAGAGTACGATTACAGCTATCGCTGCAGGGTAAGTGACAGATACAGTAGTCAAAGTGTTGTTTTTAATGTATTTACAAAAGCAGACTGGGTATATGGCGATGTTGACGGTGACGGAACAGCAGGTGCCCAGGATGCGGTAATGTTGAAGCAATACCTTGCCGGCTACACGGATCTGGACATGAATAAAAAAGCGGCAGATGTCAATCTGGACGGAAGGATATCCAGTGCAGATGCAGTTCTTCTTCTTCAGAAGCTGGCTGGATACGATGTTACACTGGGACAGTAGTTATCAGATATCAGAATAAATAATAAATCAATATTATTTTATACAATGGCAGCGATAGCATGTAGTATACGATACATCTGTGGCTGCCATTGCCTATTGCAAGTGACATATGGTAAATGAACAATAATATTAGCGAGGAGGAAATCGATTGTATACTGATAAACAGAAAAATATGTGGGAAGAAAGACAACAAAGTTTACAGGCGGATGCGTGTGTGAATGGGAATACAGAGGTGCCAAAGTGAGTGCATCGTGTGAAAAGGGAGGAAAAATACTTGAACAATATGTGGTCAGTCAGATTAATTTCAGCACATTAGCGATTTTGTTTTGCCTGATGGGAGTTGTAGAAGGCTTTCGGAAATTAGGGTATGTAGACAGGATAGCCGTTTATTTTACAAGGTTTTCTGCTCGTATCAGATTGATGGAAGGTGTGATGATTTTATCCTGTTTTGTATTTGCTATGTTTTTGACAAATGATGTTGCCCTGATTGTGATGGTACCATTTACGATTCGGCTTTTAGAACAGATGGACAGAGAAGATTTATTGATTAGAATAATCGTGTTGGAAACGGTTGCGGCCAATATCGGTGGAATGGGAACACCGATAGGGAATCCGCAGAATTTGTATCTTTATCAGTATTATGATATGCAACTGACAGATTTTTTCAGAACCGTACTGCCATATACCGTGACAGCCGCAGCATTGCTGTTGTTGCTAGTTTTTGGAGAAAAAGGGAGAAAAACTGATGGAAACACAGAATGTATGAGCGAGGTAAAAAAGAAAAATAAGCACAATGAGACAGATAAGGATAACGACAGAGAAAGTAAGCACATCTATATTGTTAAAAATATCAAAACGGTACTATATTTGTTTTTATTCATATTGTGTATTTTGACTGTTTTGGATAGGATATCCTATGCTATCACATTTTTCACAGTGATGGTAGCGATGCTGCTTGTTGACAGAGGACTTCTGAAAAATATTAATTATGGTTTGCTCCTCAAGTTTGTAGGGTTGTTTTTGCTGGTAGGCAATATTGCTGCAATTCCGTTTATCCGGGAGCAGTTGCAGGAATTGGTAGTTGGGAGAGAATTTTTGACAGGAATATTGTTGAGCCAGTTCATCAGTAATGTGCCGGCTGCAGTCATGTTGTCGAGGTTTACGGCAAATGGAAAATTGCTTTTAGTGGCGGTCGATGTGGGAGGACTGGGAACCCTGATTGCTTCCATGGCGAGTATGATCTCATTTGATTTTTATTTAAAAAGAAAGGGGAGTCAAAAAAGAAAATATCTTTTCATGTTTACAGGATATAACCTGTTGTTTTTGATGGTGATGATTGTGGTGTATCTGTTTTACGGAAGTTAAGTTGCAATAAAATTTTAACTGACAAAAAGGATTGTAAAAATGATGCAAATATGGTATTATTAATCAGAATGTTTATGAAAACATAGAAGGAGGAAATAGAGATGGATAACAATCAATTCTATCCGGGAAAGTCGTCAACCAAGAAAGTATTTGAGTGGCTGGGCTTCGGATTATCATGTGGCGGATGTTTTTTGACGGTATTATTTTCCATAATAACATGCTCCAGAGGTGGAAAGATTTTCATGAAAAAGGGAGAACTTAAGCTGTCGCTGTTTATCATCGGTGTTATTATCGGTGCATTAATAGCAGTAGCCGGTTTAGTATTTTCTATTTTATCCATTGAAAAAGGTACGACAATAGCCGGAATAAGCAAGATTACAATGGTTTCTCTGATTGTGGCATGTGTGGCAGTTTTTTGGGCAATCGTTCCGAATGCGACCATCTGTGGTTACAATTGTGTAGTCAATGATTTGTTTAAATAGTTTTATGCAGAAGTATTAGAGAAGAGAAATGTAGAAGACAGTAATATTTATTTAAGAAAGGAATTGATAAGAATGGATAATAATCAGTTCAGCCCTCAGGGGGCAGGTTCAAGCAAGAAGGTATTGAGTTATATAGGATTGGGTTGCTCTTGCTTTGGATTTTTGTTGACAATGATATTTTCTATTGTAACGTGTTATAGAGGTAAAGCCGCTATCAAGCAATCATTTTATAGGGCACTTTGGCGTGGTAAGGATGCCAAGTTTGCAATGTCATTATTCATTATAGGTGTCATCTTTGGAATCATCATTTCTATTGTTGGTGTGGTTCTTTCAATATTATCAATGGACAGAAACCGCAAGATGAGTGCAATTGTATTAGTCAGTATAGCAGTAGGTGCATTTGCCATTCTGTATGGTGTAGTATCCAATGCCACCATCTGTGGTTATAACTGCGCAATTAACTGCGAGATTGACAAGGAACTAAATGATTAGGACATAGATATTGAATTTTTCTGAATAGTGGGAGAAAGCGCTGTTCAGTTTAGCAAGTGAACTGCAAACCGCGTCTGTGTGGTTTGCAGTTTTTCGTTAAGATAGTGTTAATAAAGAAGCAGTGAAAAGAGGCAGTATGTCAACAGCGAATCAGATACAGGTAAAAACAAAAATTAACCAAAAAGAATTGTATGAGTTTATCATGCACCATAATTATGTTTCTATGCGTGGTGTTATTTCAGTATTATTCAGTGTCCTCTGTCTTGGGGGAACCATTTTTTATTGGGAACAGTTTTCAATTATACAAAAGGTACTGATGTTGTTCATGTCACTAATGTTTACAGTTATCACACCGATAGAATATTATATCAGGGCAGCACGACAGATTAAAAAGAATTTTAAAGAAGAGATAGAGTATGATTTTGATGAAAAAGGAATTACGATTAAGATTTCTGAGCAAAGTTCAGCCGTTGCATGGGATGAGGTGATTAAGGTAATTTCAACACGTCACCTTGTTGTGATATATTTGTCACCGGTCAGGGCGTTTATCCTAACGAAAAAAGAAATAGGAGAAAATTTTGACACGTTAAAAGCACTTATGGAGGAAAAAACAGACTGTTATCGGTTTAAAATGGAACAATAATATACACATGGAAGGGAGATTATTTTATGGTAGTAGAAACACATTCAGCAGAAGAAACTTTTGAACTTGGCTATAAAATGGGACAAAAAGCTTCGAGCGGTGATATTGTATGCCTGGAGGGAGATTTAGGTGCCGGTAAGACGGTTTTTGCACAAGGCTTCGCCAAAGGACTTGGTATCAGAGAAAACATTAACAGTCCGACATTTACCATTGTACAGATTTATGAAGGAGGAAGACTGCCGCTATATCATTTTGATGTGTATAGGATTACGGATATAGAAGAAATCTATGAGATTGGATTTGAAGAATACTTTTTCGGTAATGGTGTGTGCCTGATTGAGTGGGCATCCATTGTACATCAGGTAATTCCACAGTCTGCTGTTATTATTAAAATTCATAAATCACTATCGGCAGACTTTGACTATCGGAAGATAGAAATTACCGGATTCATGAATATGGGAGAGGAAAACGAAAATGATATTGGCGATTGACAGTTCTTCGTTGGTGGCAAGTGTTGCCATTGCAGACGAAGAGAATATAGTAGCAGAATATACAGTAAATCTGAAAAAAACTCACTCGCAGACATTGCTGCCTATGATTCAGGAGATATTTGAAATGACAGGACTTTCCCAAAAAGAACTTCAGGCGATTGCGGTGACAGAAGGACCGGGCTCGTTCACAGGTCTGAGGATTGGGGCAGCGACAGCGAAGGGGCTGGCGCTGGCGCTAAATATACCGATGGTAGGAATTTCCACACTACGGGTAATGGCGAATAATTACAATCACTGTAATAAACTGGTATGTCCGATTATGGATGCCAGGCGTAATCAGGTGTATACAGGTATTTATGACTGTAGTGAAGAAGAACCGGTGACCATTTTTGAGGATTGTGCCATTACGATTGAAGCACTGATGAAGGAGTTAACGACAATTAACAGAGAGGTCATTTTTGTAGGAGACGGAATCCCGGCATTCAGAGAAGTGCTGGACAGCGAATTAATGGTAAAACACTATTATGCAAAACATAATTTTAATCGCCAACAGGCATCTTCATTGGCAGCATTGGCGGCTGTCATGGTTGAAAAAAATGAGGTAATTTCCTCGGATGCATTTGCACCGAAATACTTCCGGTTATCGCAGGCAGAGAGAGAACGCATGCAAGGCTAGAACATATGTAGGGATAAAAGGTATGCAGAGTTGGAGAAAACTGCTGTTGAAAATCTGTAGGAAAGGGTAGGCTTTATGATACGGAAAATGGAGCAAAGGGATATCTTATCAGTGGCAAGACTTGAGCAGGAATGTTTTTCGATGCCGTGGTCTGAGCAGGCTTTAAAAGACAGTTTAGGCAGGCAGGATGCACTTTTTTGTGTCTGCGAAATAGAAAAAATGATAGCAGGGTATGCCGGCATGTATTTTGCTTATCCGGAGGGAGAGATTACCAATGTGGCGGTCTGTGCGCAGTATCGGAATCGGGGATATGCCAAAGAACTTTTAAAGTATATGTTTGGAGAGGCGACAAAATATGGTGTTGTTGACTATACCTTAGAGGTGAGGGAATCCAACGTGGCTGCCATCCGTTTGTATGAACAGTTAGGCTTTAAGACAGAGGGAATCAGAAAAAATTTTTATGATTTTCCAAAGGAAAATGCATTCATTATGTGGAAACGGGAACAGAAAGTGCAGGGGGAGGACATCTGTGAGCAGATGACAGAAAAGTCCGCTGATTACATATAATTACCACTAGGATTATTTTGAAAATTTTTGTATAATGAAATCGCAGACAATTGGGAAATAAACAGAGACAATGCTTTGGATTGGAGGATAAAATGAGGGTATATACTGTACAAAAGGAAAAGCAGCCGGAAGTAATACAATGTAATTGTTGTGGTAAGAGAATCCTGATAGAAAATGGTATTGTCAGAGAAGGGGTATTCTCCGCAGACTGTACGTGGGGATATTTTTCAAAAAAGGATGGGGAACTACATTCTTTTGATTTATGTGAGGATTGTTATGACAAAATTGTCAAAACTTTTAGAATACCGCCTAAGCAGATACAGAGTAATGAAATGATTTGAGGCTTCAGATTGAAAAAGTTGATATTGACACCTCCGCGGGATAAATAAGCAGATTCGTTGTGCTTGTATGTAAAACGATGCTTGTTTATCCCGCTTTAGCGTCCCGGACTGGTGCTGAATAGTTACCGCTTTTTTTAAAAAATAATACTGGAGTATTTTATTTTGTGGAAAAATGTGTTAAAATAAGAACGTCTATGAATACAATTAGACAAATATACAGATTATGCAGAAATGAGGAAGATATGTTAGATGTATGTTTATTGGGGACAAGCGGCATGATGCCGTTGCCAAAAAGAGCTTTGACAGCATTGATGACCAGATATAACGGCAGCAGTCTCCTGATAGATTGCGGTGAGGGAACTCAGGTTGCCATCAAGAAGAGAGGTTGGAGTTTCAAGCCGATTGATATCATTTGCTTTACACATTTTCATGCTGATCATATTAGTGGATTGCCGGGCTTATTGCTGACAATGGGCAACGCGGAGCGGACGGAGCCATTAGTGGTAATAGGACCGAAAGGGGTAGAGAAGGTAGTCAATTCATTGAGAATTATTGCGCCGGAGCTTCCTTTTGAGATTCAGTTTATTGAGATTAAGGAGCCGATACAGGAAATTCGGTTAAATGGATATAAGATTACGGCATTTAAAGTGAATCATAATGTGACATGTTATGGATATAAGATAGAGATAGAGCGGAACGGAATGTTTTTGGTGGAAAAGGCAGAGGCATTACAGATTCCAAAGCCGTATTGGGGAAGGTTGCAAAATGGGGAAACTGTTACACACGAAGGAACAACATTCACGCCGGAGATGGTAATGGGAGAAAAGAGAAAAGGAATCAAGGTTGTATATTGCACAGATTCACGACCGATGCCTGTGATAAGTGATATGGCTGAGGAAGCAGATTTATTTATATGTGAAGGAATGTACGGCGAGAAAGACAAAGAAGCGAAAGCAAGAGAATATAAGCATATGACTTTCTATGAGGCAGCCAGGCTTGCCAAGGCAGCCAGACCGAAGCAGATGTGGCTTACACATTACAGCCCTTCACTTTTGCGACCGGATGAATATATGGGTGAGGTAAAGAAAATATATGCAGAGAGCTACATGGGGAAGGATGGAAAGAGCGTAACACTCATGTTTGAGGATTAAATGCGATTTCTACGATATCCTTGCGACAGATTGCGAAGGAATGGTGGACAGTATGAAAAAGTACAGAACATTTATCATTATTATGGTGCTGATTGCATTAGGTGTGCTTTACTATTACTATCTCTCGTCAAATAACAGAACAACAACGGGTAAAAAGAAGAATGTCAAGTCAGAGACAGAGGAGTTGCTGGAGGTTGATCTGGAACGAGACTATCCGGGAACACCGAGAGATGTGGTGGATTATTATAGCAGGATAATTATATGTTGCTATCAGGAGAAGCATGATGAGGAAGAGATAGAAAAGATTGCAAAACAGTCATTAGTGCTTTTTGATGAGGATTTATCTCAGCAGAATCCGTTGGAAAAATATGTGCGGAATCTGACGGCAGAAATCCAGCAATATAGAGAAGAAAAAAAACATATTTCCAATTATATCATCGAGAGAAGCGGTGAGGTTGAATTTAAGACATTTCAAGGGCATTATTATGCAAAAGTGGAATGCGCATATTATGTGAAGGGAGAGGAAACTACCTCAAGAACATTGGAGACATATACATTGCGGAAAGATTCATCCGGAAGATGGAAGATTTTATATTGGGAGCTGACACCGGTGGAGGAGACAGAATAGTGAAATGATTCAATTGTTTCATCGTTAAACGCTTCGGAATGGAGAATAGTATGAAAACAGAGAGCAGAGAATCTGCGGTAATAGATGAGAAACAGAAGGCAGAACCGAACAGAGATGTTTTAATTCTGGCAATTGAAAGTTCCTGTGACGAGACTGCGGCGGCAGTGGTAAAAAATGGCAGAGAAGTGCTGTCAAACGTTATTTCTTCACAGATAGATATCCATACGTTGTATGGCGGCGTGGTGCCGGAGATTGCATCCAGAAAACATGTGGAAAATATTAATGTAGTTATAAAAGAAGCGTTGCAGCAGGCACATAAGACTTTAGAAGAGATAGATGCCATTGGCGTGACTTATGGACCGGGGCTGGTGGGGGCACTTCTGGTAGGAGTAGCGGAGGCTAAGGCCATGGCATACGCCGCAGAGAAGCCCTTAATCGGTGTACACCATATAGAAGGACATGTATCGGCAAATTATATAGCAGATAAGAACTTAGAACCACCTTTTATCTGCCTTGTGGTATCAGGAGGTCATACGCATCTGGTAATTGTGAAAGATTATGGTCGATACGAAGTGGTTGGCAGAACAAGAGATGATGCAGCGGGCGAGGCATTTGATAAAGTGGCAAGGGCAATAGAGTTAGGTTATCCGGGAGGACCGAAGATAGACAGACTCGCTAAAACCGGCAATGCAGATGCAATTCCATTTCCGAAAGCAGTGGTAAATGGAGCACCGTTAGATTTCAGCTTTAGTGGGTTGAAGTCAGCGGTTCTTAATTATATCAATTCCTGCAAAATGAAAAATCAAGAGTATAATAAGGCCGATATTGCCGCTTCTTTTCAGAAAGCAGTTGTCGCTGTATTGACAGAGCATGCCATGCAGGCCTGCGAGCAATATCACATTGATAAACTGGCGATTGCCGGTGGCGTTGCGGCAAACAGTGCCATCAGGGATAGTTTGAAGTATCATTGTGAACAGAAAAAGATTGCTTTTTTCTGTCCTCCGAATATTTTATGTACGGATAATGCCGCTATGATTGGTTCAGCGGCCTATTATGAATATATGGCAGGAATTAGAGACGGATATGACTTAAATGCCATTCCGAATTTGAAAATCGGGGAGCGCATGACAGGAAAAGGTAGCTCAGGTAAATGAATAATTTAGTGTGATGAATGATTTAGTGTATTGAATAATTTTGGTATAATGAACAATTAGGGAGGCTTACTATGAAGAAGGTTCATGCTATTATATTATCTGCCGGTAAAGGCAAAAGAATGAACAGTGATATAAGTAAACAATATCTGCCGGTAAATGGAAAGCCGGTCTTATTCTATACCTTACAGGCATTTGAAGAGAGCCAGGTGGATGATATTGTCATCGTTGCCTCTAAGGAGGATATAACGTATATCAGAGAGAAAATATTAGAGCCATACGATATGAAGAAAGTAAAAGATATCGTTTGCGGTGGAAAAGAGCGGTATGATTCTGTCATGGCAGGTCTTGCTGTTTTGGAAAATGAGGATAAAGTGCTGATTCATGATGGAGCAAGACCATTCATCAAGGTCAGGCATATCAACCATGTGATAGAGCAACTTCAAGATGGACTGGCCTGTGCAGTGGGAATGCCCGTAAAAGACACCATTAAAATCGTGGATGAGAATGGGTATGTCAGCAGCACGCCTGACAGGAGAACTGTATGGCAGATACAGACACCACAGGCTTTTGAAGTGGGATTGATAAAAAAAGCGTATAAACTTATGAAGGAAAATCATGATGATACGATTACTGATGATGCCATGGCTGTGGAAAAATATACCGATGCAAAAGTAAAACTAATACAGGCTGATTATGATAATATTAAAATCACTACGCCCGAAGATTTAAAATATATGGAATACATATTGAATGCCTATTGAATGGGTGAAACGCCATCTGATGAACTAAATGTGATGTGTAACAACAGATTTCACGTTGTGGAAGAAGATATCTTTGCAAATGATGGTTATCTAAACTGTTACAGTGAAAAAATAAGTAAAATAAATTCGAAAAAATAAATTTAAAAAAGATGTTGACAAAAGACTTGCTCAATGCTATACTAAAAAACGCGCTGAAAAGAACTGATAAGATAAAAATGAGATGAATAAAAAATATAAAAAAAGTTCTTGACAGAAATGGTGAACATTGATATAATACATAAGCACTTGTTGTGGAGAGGTATCGAAGTGGTCATAACGAGGCGGTCTTGAAAACCGTTTGTCCGCAAGGGCACGTGGGTTCGAATCCCACCCTCTCCG